>NZ_BAAGZJ010000012.1:0-120432 GCF_054778635.1 Nocardiopsis nanhaiensis | reverse complement strand
GCGGTGGTCGGCGTCGGGCGCCTCCTCCTCGACGGCGGTGGCCATCTCCTCGGCCTCGGCCAGCTCCTCCTCGAGGCGCTCCAGTTTCTGGGCGTCCTCCCCTCGCGAGGCGGCGGCCTTGGTTGCGGCCGCCGCGTAGCGCTCGGACTCGGCTTCGGCGGAGCGGGCCTGACCGCCCAGCTTGCCCAGGCGCTGTGCGGACTCGTTGCGCTTGCGGTCGCCCTGGCGCCGCCGCGCGGTGACCTCGTCGACCGCCTCGGCGAGCTCGGCGCGCTCGTACTTCTTGGCCTCCAGCTCCACGGCGGCGCGCTTGGCCGTCTCCGTGGCGGCCTCCAGGCGCTCGGCTGCCTCGTCGACCGCCGCCTGGACCTCCAGGAGGCTGGGCGCGGCCGCGGTGCCTCCGTGGACCATCTCGGCGGCGAACACGTCGCCCTCAGGCGTGACGGCGCGGACCCCGGGCAGGGCGGAGACCAGTTCGCGGGCGCCCCGGTCGTCCGAGGCCAGGACCACCCGGTCCAGCAGGGCGTTGACCGCGTCGCCCAGGTCACCGGGGGCGGAGACGGCGTCGGCTGCGTAACGCATACCGCCGGGCAGGAACGGCCAGGTGGCACGGTCGGCGGCGGGCACGGCTCGGGCCACGACGATCCCGGCGCGCCCGGCGTCCTCGGACTTGAGCAGTTCCAGGGCGGCCATGGCGCTGGCCTCGTCGCGGACCGCGACCGCTCCGGCCGCCACACCGAAGGCGGCGGCGACGGCGGTCTCGTGGCCGGGGTCGACCTGCACGAGGGTGGCGAGACTGCCGAGCATGCCCGGGAGCCCGGCGTCCAGGAGGGTACCGGCACCGTCCTTGTGGGCCAGCCCGAGCTCGAGGGCCTCCTTGCGGGCGGCCAGAGCGGCCCGCTCACCTTCGGCGGCGCGCTCGGCGTCGCGGAGCTGGTTGAGTTCGGCTTCGACGGCGGACAGCTGGCGGGCGAAGCGCTCCTGGGTCTCGTCGAGTTCGGCGTCGCCCTCGTCGAGCCCCGCGGACTCCTCAGCGGCCATCTCGTAGTCGGCCTGGGCCGCGGCGGCGCGCTCGGCGGCCTGCTGCGCGGACTCCTCCAGGCGGGTGATCTCGCTCTCTTGGGAGTTCAGCCGTCCCCGAAGGCTCTCCACCCGGGCGGCGAGCCGGACGATGCCCTCGCGGCGCTCCGCGGCGGCGCGGGAGGCGGACTCGAGGCGGCGCTCCTCCCGGTGCAGGGCGTCCTCGGCGGCCGTGCGCTCGGTGACGCTGCCCTCCAGGACCTCGCGGGCCTCCTCCAGCCGGGCCTCGAGCTCCTCTTCCTGGGCGGCGGCCTCCTCGGCCTCCACCTCGAGCTCCTCGGGGTCGCGGCGCGGGACGGCCTCCTCTTGGACGGCGACCAGGTTCTGGTGGCGTTCGGTGGCCAGCCCGCGCACTGCGTCGAGGCGCTCGGTGAGGCGGGACAGTGCGTGGTAGGTCTCCGAGGCCCTGGCCAAGGCGGGCGCGGCGGCCGTGGCCTGGGACTCGAGTTCGGCCTCGCGTTCCTGGGCCTGCTTGAGGGAGGCCTCCGCCGCCCCGCGGTGCGCCAGGACCTCCTTCTCGTCCGCCTCTTCCTTGGCGAGCTGCTCGGTGAGCGTGACGATGTCGTCGGCGAGCAGGCGCAGGCGGGCGTCCCGCAGGTCGGCCTGGATGACCGCGGCCTTGCGGGCGAGTTCGGCTTGGCGGCCCAAGGGCTTGAGCTGGCGGCGCAGCTCGGCGGTGAGGTCGGTGACGCGGTCCAGGTTGCCCTGCATCGCGTTGAGCTTGCGGATCGCCTTCTCTTTGCGCTTGCGGTGCTTGAGGATGCCCGCGGCTTCCTCGATGAGGGAGCGGCGCTCCTCGGGGCCGGCGTGCAGGACGGTGTCCAGCTGTCCCTGGCCGACGATGACGTGCATCTCACGGCCGATGCCGGAGTCGCTGAGCAGGTCCTGGATGTCGAGGAGGCGGCAGGTGTCCCCGTTGATCGCGTACTCGGAGCCGCCGTTGCGGAACATCGTCCGCCTGATGGTGACCTCGGTGTAGTCGATCGGCAGCGCGCCGTCGGTGTTGTCGATGGTGAGGCTGACCTCGGCCCGTCCGAGCGCCTGGCGGGTGGAGGTACCCGCGAAGATCACGTCCTCCATCTTGCCGCCGCGCAGGGACTTGGCCCCCTGTTCGCCCATCACCCAGGACAGGGCGTCGACGACGTTGGACTTGCCCGACCCGTTGGGACCCACCACACAGGTGATCCCCGGTTCGAAACGCAGGGTGGTGGCCGACGCGAACGATTTGAAGCCGCGCAGCGTCAGATTCTTGAGATACACCCACACCTCCCACGACGGTCACCGTTCTGTCGCCACGGGCGGTCGCCACGAGGCCGACAACAAGGGTGCCATGAAGCGGTGACCGAAGGGTGGTGTTGGAGACACACAGGGCCGATGAGCTGCACCACCGTGGGTGCGCGACACGGGACAAGGCGGGGGATGTCAGGAAAGGGGGATGTCCGGCGGGCACTGAGGGTTGCGTAAAAGCCCGCCGGGTACAACGGTAAAGGAAGCCGCAAGGGAAGGGAAAAAGAGCGGCTGGCAACGGATGGGTAACGCAAGTTACGAACCGACCGAGGCCCATCGGATGATCCGGCCAGGGACGCCAAGTCCTGCGTTCGGCGCCCCCGTCAGTGGATCAACGTGCCGTCCGTCGGGCCGTTCTCTCCACGGCCCGAATGACGGGTGACGCGGTGTCAGGCGAGCGCGGGCTCGCGGTCGGTCGCGCTGGTGGCGACGTCGGTGACGGCCATGCTGAGCTGGTCGTTCTGAGCCTGAAGACGGCTGATCTCGTCTTCGAGGTCGCGTACCCGCTTCTGAAGCCGTCGCATCTCCGAAACCATTCGAGGATCGGAGCCGCCGACGTGGCCAAACAGAGCCTTCGCCATGATGTGGGTCCTCCACACTGAGTGACCAGATTGTCATGCGCGCATACGTGTCCCCGTGCTGAAATCGGTCCGAGTGCCGTGTCTCTGCCGAGCACTGGCACTGGCATCCGATGGGGCGGAAGATGCGCGGTGTGCATCCCAGAGTCTCACTCTGCGCGCCGCTGGTCAAGATTGGATTACAACAGTCCGTAACGACCACAAGCCAGGAAAACACAACCTGGACAGGTGGCACCGCGCGACCCGAACAAGATCCACCCCGGCGGTACCGCCGGTACGCGCGACCAGGCATGGACCGCGCTGATGGTGCCGTGTCCGCGACGGCCGTCGGCTACCCGTTCCGCCGCTCCACGGCCGAGTGATCGAGCCGCGTTACTCTTACAGCATACTCACCGTTCGATGAATCCGTCGAAGGAACCCCCCGGCTGAGCCCAGCGTTCCACCACGGAATCCACACGACCGGGTGTTTTTCCACCCCTCAGGTGCCCCAACAGGCGCTCGCAGTCCGGACGCGGGCCCTCCGCGACCACCTCGACGCGGCCGTCGTCCAGGTTCGTGGCCGCGCCCGTCAGGCCCAGCTCCAACCCGCGAGCCCGCGTCCACCAGCGGAAACCCACACCCTGAACCTTGCCGCGCACCCACGCGGTCAGTCGGACCGTCTCGTTGTCTGGCCCCACGGCCCAGCACACTCCCTTACCTCACGGCGACACTTTCCTCACCAGCGGACGCTTCGCGCTGCTCCCGGCCACGGAACCGCCCCGCGCAGAACCCGCTCAGCCCCGTGCTCCGACCAGCCCAGAGCCGCTCAACCCCAGGCACCGCCCAGCTCAGGAGCGTGTGCGGGGAGCCCGCTGGCAGCCCGGGCAACTGAACGAGGAACGGTTCATGAACGCTTCGCGCACGATCGCCGCACCGCAGCGGCCGCACGGCAGGTCCCGCCGGCCGTAGGCGTTGAGCCCGCGCTCGAAGTAGCCGCTCTCCCCGTTGACGTTGACGTACAGCCCGTCGAAGGTCGTGCCGCCCACATCCAGGGCCTCGGTCATCACGTCGCGCACGTGCCCGAGCAGTTCCATGCCCTGGGCGTTGGACAGCCCCCGGGTGGAGCGAGCCCAGTGTAGCCGGGACCGCCACAGCGCTTCGTCGGCGTAGATGTTGCCCACGCCGCTGATCAGCGACTGGTCCAGCAGGGCCCGCTTGACCTCGGTCCGCTTGGCTCGCAGCGCCCGGACGAACCCTTCCGGGGCGAACTCGCCGTCCAGCGGGTCCAGGGCGATGTGATCCACCGACGACGGCACCTCGTCGCGCTCACCCTGCTGGTCCAGCAGCAGGTGGCCGAAGGTGCGCTGGTCGACGAAGCGCAGCTCGTTGCCGTCTGACAGCGGCAGCCGCACCCGCAGGTGCTTCTCGTCCGGCTTGCCCTGTGGCTGCACCAGCATCTGACCGCTCATGCCCAGGTGGGCCAGGAGCATGTCCCCGCTGTCCAGGACCAGCCACATGTACTTGCCCCGGCGGCGGACCGCCGTGGGGGTCTGACCCGCCAGGCGGCCGGCGAAGTCGGCGGGGCCTGGCACATATCTGCGGACCGAACGCGTGTGCAGCACCTCGACGGCACCGACCTCCCGCCCCACCGCGTGTTCGGTGAGGCCGCGCCGGACGACCTCGACCTCGGGGAGTTCGGGCATCCCTCAGCCCTGCCCGTTGCCGTGGGTCTTGCCCTTGGCCTTGTCGGCGCGGGCGCGGATCGCCTTCCACGCGGACTCCGCGGCCTGCTGCTCGGCCTCCTTCTTGCTGCGGCCCTCACCCAGGCCGTAGCTCTCCCCCGCCACGCGCACGGTGGCGCGGAAGGTCTTCTGGTGGTCGGGGCCGCTCTCGTCGACGTGGTACTCGGGCACCCCGAGCATCTCGGAAGCGGTCAGCTCCTGGAGCGAGGTCTTCCAGTCCAGCCCCGCGCCCAGCCCCGAGGCTGTGGCGATGAGCGGGTCGAAGAGGCGGTGCACGAAGTCGGACGCCACGTCCAGGCCGCGGTCGAGGTAGACGGCGCCGATAATGGCCTCGAGGGTGTCCGCGAGGATCGAGGACTTGTCGCGGCCCCCGGTCCCCTCCTCGCCCCGGCCGAGCCGGATGTACTCCCCGATACCCAGCCCGCGGGCGACGTCGGCCAGGGCCCGCATGTTGACCACGGCGGCGCGCAGCTTGGCGAGCTGGCCCTCGGGCAGGTCCGGGTGCTTGCGGAAGAGCGTGTCGGTGACCACCAGGCCGAGCACGGAGTCCCCGAGGAACTCGAGGCGCTCGTTGGTGGGCAGGCCGCCTTTCTCGTAGGCGTAGGAGCGGTGGGTGAGGGCGCGGAGGAGGATCTTGGCGTCGACCTCGACACCGATCGCCCCGTGGAACGACTTGGCTTCGGAGGCGGAGAGTTGACTAGCCACGCGAGTTCGCTTCCTGTCGGGCGCGCCGCTGTCGGCGCGCGGTGCTGGAAGGTTCCCCGGACCGGTCAGGACGCTCGAAAACGAGGTGATCGTCGCGGGAGCGTCGCTCCCCCGGCGGCCACCACGAACTCGGGAGCCCGTACGGGATCCGGATCACCGGTGTCGGGGTACCGAGAAAGGTTTTCCCCGGATTCCCGGGTTCACTCTACAAAGCTCTGGGGCGGCGGGTCCCAACGGCGACCGGTACAGGCTGGGGTAAGGCCCGGGACCCGGGCACGAACGGACCGCAGACAGCAGTTCGGGGCGGAGCCCTCAATGGGTTCCGCCCCGATATGCCTCGGGAGTGCTGGACCGGATGCTGAATCCGAAGCCCGCCATACCTGAGAACGCCGCTAGGCCGGGTTGGTGACCTGGCGGTTGTTGTAGGTGCCGCAGCTCGGGCACGCGATGTGGGGCTGCTTCGGGTCGCGGCAGCGCGGGCAGTTGACCAGCACCGGGCGCGAAGCCTTCCACTGGGAACGGCGGGTCCGGGTGTTGCTCCGCGACATCTTCCGCTTCGGGACGGCCACTTCAATCCTCCTGGGTCACCCCCGCGCGGTCGCGGGAGGTCGCTTATCTGGTCACCCCGCGCGCTGTGGCGGGGAGGGTGTGCTCCGGTCGGTGGCGGTGCCCTTCGGGCACCGCGCGCGATCGGCTCACGGGCTCACTGCTGGTCCGGGTCCTCCGCGATCCCGCGGAGCGCTTCCCAGCGCGGGTCGATGTGTTCGCCGTGACCGTGGTCGGGTCCGGCCTCGGCGAGTTTGACCCCGCACTCGGTGCACAGGCCGGGGCAGTCCGGTCCGCACAGCGGTGTGAGTGGGAGCGCGAGCACGACGGCGTCCCGGACCACTGGTTCGAGGTCGAGCAGTTCGCCCTCTAGATAGTAGTCCTCATCCTCGTCTTCCGCGTCCTCGTCGCCTCCGGAAGCGTCGTCCTCGTCCGCGGCGTAGCGGTACATCTCCTGGAAACCGGCATCCAACCCCTCCGACACGGGGTCGAGGCAGCGGGAGCACTCCGCCGCGAAACTCCCTTGGACGGTTCCGGTGACGAGGACCCCCTCCATCACCGCTTCGAGGCGCAGGTCCACCTCGATTTCCTGGCCCTTGGGCACACTCGCCATCGCCGTCTCGAGCGCCTCGGGGACGGTCACGATTCGGTTGACGGTACGCATCGACCCCGGCTGGCGGCCCAGCTGGCGGGTGTCGACCACGTACGGGTCACGGGCATCTAGACGAGACAGGGTGATCGCGCTTTCAGAAGAGGTTCCGGGTGCCGGGCACGCGGCCGCCGAGGTGGTTCACTTCGGACTGTCGCGGTGGTGCTGACCGGCCAGAGCGCACGCCGAAGACCGGCGACGCCCATGGTCAAACCCAGATTCTACCTACCATGCACCCGACCACCCAAATCAGCCACCGATCGGCCCCGGTAGAAGGGGGCACTGAGAGCACAGAGGGCGGTAACTAGCTCTGCTCGCGCTCCGCGTACTTCTCCTTGAGGCGGCCCTGGACGTAGGGCGTGACCAGGCTGGAGACGTCGCCGCGGTGCAGGGCAAGCTCCCGGACCAGGCTGGACGACAGGAAGGAGTACTGCGGGTTGGCCGTCATGAACACGGTCTCCACGCCGGAGAGCCGGTAGTTCATCTGCGCGATCTGGAGTTCGTAGTCGAAGTCGCTGACCGACCGCAGACTGCGCACGATGGTCTCGATGCCGTTCTCACGACAGAAGTCGACGAGGAGCCCGTCGAACTCGCTGACCCGGACGTTGCCGAACTCGGAGGTGCCCTCGGTGAGCATGTCGAGCTTCTCGGGGACGGTGAAGAGCCCCCGTTTGTTGACGTTGTTGAGTACGGCGGTGATGACCTCGTCGTACTGTTTCGCGGCTCGCCCGATGATGTCGATGTGACCGTAGGTCACCGGGTCGAAGGAACCCGGACAGACGGCTCGGCGCACGGTGGATCGCCCCTCTCCAGAACTACTCACGAGTACCGCGATCGTAGGGGCTCGCCCTCGCAGCGATTCGGGCAACACCCACTTAGAACCCGTATTCCCCACACGGCGGGTCTGAGGACCGCGGCCACACCGGCCCACACGGGTCGTCTCCACCTTCCCGAACGGTACGTCGCGAAACGTCGCATATGACCGTTTCAAACCCGGCGCCATGCCCGCCCCGACCGGCGCTCTAGGCGACTGAGCTGGCGTACCAGAGCATCGCCTCGCCGTACTTGCGGCTGCGGTCCCGCTCGATCCCCTTGGGCCAGGCCGGTTCGGCCCCGCGCTTGGACCGCTCCACCACGAGCACCGCGCCCTCGGCCAGCCACCCGTGCTCGACCAGGGCGGACAGCACCTCGGCGAGATCTCCGTCGGTGAGCGCGTAGGGCGGGTCGGCCACCACTAGGTCGTAGGGCGCGCCCGGGTTCCCGCGGGTCAGAACCCGCTCCACCCGGTCGGCGGAGAGTTCGGCCCCCGGGAGCCGTAGGGCGCCGATGTTCTCCTTCACCACCTGGGCGGCCCTGCGGTCGGCCTCCACCATCAGCGCGTGCCCTGCCCCGCGGGACAGGGCTTCCAGTCCGATCGCCCCGGACCCCGCGTACAGGTCCATGACCCGGATCCCGCTGAGGGAGCCGAGGTCGGACTGGACGGAGGCGAACAGGGCCTCGCGGGCCCGGTCTCCGGTGGGTCGGGTGGTGCGGCCGTCAGGGGCGGAGATGCGCCGTCCGCCCGCCGCCCCGGCGATGATGCGGGTCATGCGCACCACGGTAGTGCGGATGCGGGGGTAGTGCGGATCAGGTCTTGTCGAGGTATTCGGCCCGGTCCTCGGGCAGCAGCGCGGCCAGGGCGTCGGCGAGGGGCCGGTGGCCGGTCAGCCCCGGGTCCTCGGCCACGTACCGGGTGGCCTCCTCCCTGGCGTCGCCGATGAGCTCCTCGTCCTTGACCAGGGTGAGCATCCGCAGACTCGACCGGGCCCCGGACTGCGCGTCGCCGAGCACATCGCCCTCGCGGCGCATCTCCAGGTCGGCGCGGGAGAGCTCGAACCCGTCCGTGGTCGAGGCCACCGCGGCCAGGCGCTCGCGCGCCGGGGTCCCCTCCTCGGAGTCGGTGACCAGCAGGCACAGGCCGGGCAGCTGTCCCCGGCCGACCCGGCCGCGCAACTGGTGCAGCTGGGAGATCCCGAAGCGGTCAGCGTCCATGATCACCATGGCTGTGGCGTTGGGCACGTCCACGCCGACCTCGATCACCGTGGTGGAGACGACCACGCTGGTCTCCCCGGAGGAGAAGCGGCGCATCACCGCTTCCTTGTCGTCCGGGGCCATCCGGCCGTGCAGGGCCTCCACCGGCAGGCCGGCCAGCGGCCCCTCCTGGAGCCGGGAGAGGACGTCCAGCACCGCGAGGGGCGGGCGGGCGCCCGGGGGCGCGTCCTCGGGCGGGGCGTCGACCTCGTCCCCGGCCTCTCCCCCGGCGCCGTCGCCGATGCGGGGGCAGACCACGAAGGCCTGGCGCCCCTGGGCGGCCTCCTCCCGGACCCGCTCCCAGGCACGGGTGAGGTAGTGCGGCTTCTCGCTGGCCGGGACGGTGTGGGTGGAGATGGGGGCGCGCCCCTTGGGCAGCTGTGTGAGGGCCACCACGTCCAGGTCGCCGTAAACGGTCATCGCGACCGTCCTCGGGATGGGTGTGGCGGTCATCACCAGGACGTGGGGGCGTCCGTCGGTGGCCTTCTCCCGCAGGGCGTCGCGCTGTTCCACACCGAAGCGGTGCTGCTCGTCCACCACCACCAGGCCGAGGTCGGCGAAGGACACGTGCTCTTGGAGGAGCGCGTGGGTGCCAACGACGATCCCCGCCTGGCCGGAAGCAGCTTCCAGCAGGGCCTCGCGGCGGGCGGCGGCGTTCATGGAACCGGTCAGCAGGGCGACGCGGGTGGCGTTCTCGGCACCGTCGATCTGCCCGGCCCGGCCGAGGGCGCCGAGCATCTCGCTGATGGAGCGGTGGTGCTGCTGGGCGAGGACCTCGGTGGGGGCGAGCATGACGGCCTGGCCGCCGGAGTCGACCACCCGCAGCATCGCGCGCAGGGCCACCAGGGTCTTGCCCGCACCCACGTCGCCCTGGAGCAGACAGTGCATGGGGTGGGTGGCGTCGAGCCGCGCGGCCAGCCCGTCACCGACCTCGCGCTGCCCCTCGGTGAGGGTGAAGGGCAGCTGGTCGTCGAAGGCGTCCAGGACACCGCCGTCGGCTCCGGGGCGGGGTTTGGCGGGCAGTTCCTCGGCCTGCTGGCGGCGCTGGGCGAGGGCGAGCTGGAGGATGTAGGCCTCATCCCACTTCAGACGGCGTTTGGCGCTGCCCAGTTCGGGCCAGTCCGCGGGCCGGTGGATGCGCCGCAGCGCCTCGTAGACGCCGAGGAGGCCCTTCCTGCGGAGCAGCTCCGGCGGGAGGGGGTCGGGGATGTCCGCGGCAGAGTCGAGCGCGGTCCCGACGGACCGGGCGATGGTCGCGGAGTCCAGCCCCTTCACCGCCGGGTAGACGGGGATGATCTCGTTCGCGTAGGCGCGGGCAGCCTCGCCTTCGAGCCCGTCCTCGTCCAGGAGCACGTACTCGGGGTGGTCGAGTTGGCGGCGGCCCTTGAAGGTGGAGACGCGGCCGGAGAACATGGCCAGCCGCCCTGGCACGAGGGCGTTCTGGTGGTAGGAACCGCGGTTGAAGAAGGTCAGGTGCAGGCGGCCGGTGCCGTCGGTGACGGTGGCCTCCATCATGTCCATGCGGCGGCGCCCCTGCCGGGCGGGGATCGTGCGCCGCTTGGCGTCCTGGACCCTGGCCTGCACGGTGACGTCCTCGCCCTCCCGCAGCAGCGCGAGGTCGGTGAGGTCGCCGCGGCGGTCGTAGCGGCGCGGGTAGTAGCGCAGCAGGTCGCCGAGGGTGTGCAGGTCGAGTTTGTCGGCGAGTGCCTTCGCCGTCCTGCCGCCGAGCGGTCCTTTGCGCAGCGGCTCGTCCCAGGTGCTCACTGTGGTTCCCGTCCTGGCCTCGTGGGGTCGCCGTTCACCGCAACGGTAATCCTCCGGTGCGACGAACGGGGGCATACGGCGTGTACGGTCTCGGGGACGGGTACGGCCGCCGATCACCGCGTGTGGGCCCGGCCCTCTCCAACAGGGGTATACTCGTCAGAGTTCATCGCGTTTTCGCCATGCCTGCGTGGCAGATTGCGGTGCTCCGGTGGGGGTGCACCAGGCTTCGGCCGCACCGTGTTCCACCGTTGCACGAACGGGCGCCCTCCGGTGGGCTGATTCCACTATCGGGCCTGTCCGTCGTGTACTCTTCCAAGGTTGGCTTTCTCGCCGACCTGTCCACCCGATCTCGGTCGGACGACCTTTCGCGTGCGGCGACGTGCGCGATCCCGAGCGCTTGAATGGAGTTACCGTGGCTTCCGTCTGCGACGTCTGCGGCAAGGGACCAGGGTTCGGTAACAGTGTTTCCCACTCGCACCGTCGCACCCGCCGCCGCTGGAACCCCAACATCCAGACCGTTCGCACCCGCGTGGGCGGCACGCCCAAGCGTGTGAACGCGTGCACCTCGTGCATCAAGGCCGGCAAGGTGACCCGCTAGGGCCCCTCCCGTCCGCAGTTTCGAAGAGCCCTCCGACTCCGGTCGGGGGGCCTTCTGCGTTTCCGGGTGCCTGGGCGGTCAAGGGAAACCGGGATGGCCCCGTGACAGCGGAGGCAATCCGTGACAGCGGAGGCTAGAGGTCGCAGACGTGGCCGTTGAGCGAGCACCGGGTCGGGCTCTGGGCGACCCCGACGGCTTCGAAGCTGAGGGAGACCGAATCTCCCGGCTCCAGCCCGCTGTCGGTCCCGGACTGGCGTGCGAGGATCCCGTCGTCCAAGGCCTCCCAGTCGGCGTCGGGGACGTCGGTGACCTCCGCGGTCTCGAACGCCAGTGCCAGTTCCCACGCGTCAAGCGGGGTCGACGACGTGTTGGTGACGGTGACCTGGCCGGTGAAGCCCGTGGTCGTGGACTCCAGCACCTGGTAGACGACGGTGGTGGGTTCGGCCCCCGCCTGGGTCTGCGGACCGTCCTCGGCGTCGGCAGCGTCGTGCTCGTCACTCGGCGAAGCGTCGTGGCTGGGCTCGGCCCCGTCCTGGGGACCGGGCATCTCCGAGGCGCCGGGGGTGCCGCCGAACTGGAGGTAGATCTGGGTGGTGCTGTAGCCGAACAGGAGGAGCCCGAGGAGCACTCCGGAGATCACGAGTACGTTGAGCAGCCTCGGAGGTTCGACCCGCTTGGGGACCGTGCTCCCGAGAAGACCGCCGAACCGCCGCAGGGCGCCGGCGTCCTCCGGCTCGCTGCGGTGGGCTCCACGACGAGGGTCGTGCCGCCTAGCCATGCCGCCCCATATACCGCCTCTCGACGCTGCTCCGCTGGCCTTCCTCGGCTCCGGCCGGTGTTATCCGGTCAGAGGGTTCCTCGTGTGGATCGCCGCGGGTTCGCTCTCCACGAGGTCGGACGGCCGCCGAGAAGGCAGCGCTGGCCGCGTTGGCAAAGCCTAGCGCGATCACCAAACAGGACAAATCCAATCCGGCCTATTCCCGCCGAAAATGATCCCATCCGCCGCCTTCGACTATGTTTCCGTCGACGGTTACCGGGTCCTCGGTGCTTTCCACCGAGACCTCCGGTGATTCACACACGGTTCCCACCCGGTGCCAGTGCTCCGGGAGCTCGATCTCCTGCGGGAAGACCGCCGCCAACGCGTGGTCCTCACCGCCCGTGAGCATCAGCCCGCGGGCGGCGTCCACAGCGTTCCCCTTCAAGGTCCCGAGTACACGAACGGCTTCGAGGAGCGCGGCTTCGGGGCGGAGCGAGTTCGATTCCAGATCGATGTACACCCCGCTCGCCCGGCACACGTGCCCCAGGTCCTGGACCAGTCCGTCGCTGATGTCGAGCATGGCGTTCGCGCCCAGTCGGGCGGCTTCGGGGCCCGCCCCGTAGGGCGGGCTGGGCCTGCGGTGCTCGGCGAGGCAGTCCTCGGGGCCGTCGATCCCCCGGTCCAGCAGGGCCAGCCCGGCGGCGGAGAGGCCGAGGTGGCCCGTGTAGGCGACCACGTCACCCGGACGGGCCCCGTCCCGGCGCACGGGCGCGCGCCCCTCCAGGTCACCGAGTGCCGTGACGGCGATGGTCAGTGTGTCCGAACCCACCATGTCGCCGCCGACCACGGCTCCCCCGGCCAGCGCGCACTCGTCACGCACCCCCGCGGTGAACTCCTCCGCCCAAGCCACGGGGAGGTCGGCGGGCGCGGCGAAACCGATGAGCAGCCCCGTGGGACGGGCACCCATCGCCACGACGTCGGCGTAGTTCTGCGCCACCGCCCGGTGCCCGACGTCCCGGGCGCTGGACCATTCCCGTTTGAAGTGGCGGCCCTCAACGAGGACGTCCGTCGTCGCGACCGTGCGCCCGTCGGGCGCGGCCACGACCGCGGCATCGTCGCCGGGGCCGAGGATTACATCGTCCGTCTTGGGGAATTGGCTCGTCACGCGTGTGATCAGAGTGAATTCGCCAAGCCCCCCAATGGTGCTCAACACACAGATCAGGGTACGGTGACGCTCCGGCGCAGGTGGTCTAGACCCGGTGGTGGGGCCCGGGAGCGGGACCCCCCATCGAACCCCACGTTCGGATTCCGTTCCTCATCAGCTGTGCCCGCGGCCGGGGAGGCGTCCACTCGACCGCACACCCGGTGCAGCACGAAGGAGAAGTCATCATGGTGCAGGCATACATCCTGATCCAGACCGAGGTCGGCCAGTCCGCGGAGGTCGCGGGTCGAATCCGCGGGATCGAAGGGGTCGAGCAGGCTAGCGACGTCACCGGTCCATACGATGTGATTGTTCAGGCGAAGGCCGACGACGTCGATGCTCTGGGCACCTTGGTGGTGGCTCGGATCCAGCGGTTGGACGGCATCGCCCGTACCCTTACCTGTCCCATCGTCAATATCTGAGGTCGACCGAGTCGACGGAGCGAGGTTGCCTGTGCTCAAGCGCTACTTCGGGGCGGCTGTCGCCGTCGCCCTAGTATCTACTGGTTGCGGAAACCAGACCGTGCAGATGCAGCCTCCCGAGACCGACGGGCAGACCGCCGAGGTCTGCGCCGACCTGGTGGCCGATCTCCCGGACACCCTCATGGGCCAGGACCGCGCCGCCCTCCAGCCGGACTCGGAGATCATGGCGGCCTGGGGCGACCCGCCCATCGGTCTCCGTTGCGGCGTCCCGCGCCCCTCCGCCCTGGAGTTGGACTCGACGCTGGAGGAGGTCAACGGGGTGGCGTGGCTGCCGCAGCCCGAGGACGATCCCACCCTGTACACGGCGGTGGAACGCGAGGCCTTCGTCGAGCTGACCGTGCCGCCCGCCCACGGCGCCCCCGCACCCGCGCTGACCGAGGTCAGCGACCTGATCAACGAGCACCTGGAAGAGCGCGCCGACACCGGCGAGTAACCCCCCTTCGCTCGTCCCCTGTCACTGATGAGCGCCCCCGCTCCTCCCCGATCGCGGACGCGCCCCGACACGACCGTGGGGCCGGAGGCGGTCATACGCCTCCGGCCCCACGGGTCTTCCCTTACCGGGGTGAGCCGGACTCCTGGAGGCCGTCCGGCTCCCGTACCGGGGGGAGTTGCGGAGTACCGGGATGCGGCGGGTCAGCCGGTCGCTTCCCTGCTGCTCCCTACTCCTCTTCCTCCTCGGCGTCCCCGTCGTCAGCGGCCTCGTCGGTCTCCTCGTCCGCGTCTTCGTCGGTGTCAGCGCCCTCGTCGGCGCCCTCGTCCTCAGCACCCTCCTCGGGCTGGCCCTGCGCCTCGAACTGGGCGATGACCTCCGCCTCGGTCTCCTGGACCTGGCCCGAGCAGGAGGCGCCCGGCTCCGGGACGTCGTTGCCGCGCTCGTAGAGCTGGACGAAGCGGCCGAGGTCCTCGTCGTCCGCGGTCTCCGCGGTGATCTGCCGACCCCAGCTGGAGGCCACGATCGGCGCCGGCATCTCGTCCTCGTAGGGGCTGATCACCAGGTAGTCGCCGGGGTTGTGGAAGTCCTCGAGCGCCTGGACCTCCTCCGCGGGGAGTTCGGGGTCATAGGTGATCCAGACGGCGCCGTGCTCCAAGGAGTGGACCGCGAGCTCCGGGGTAACCGGCTCCGAGTACACGTCGCAGTTCTGCCACATGGGCCAGTGCTGTCCGCCCACCGGCGGGGACTGGTCGTAGTCAACACTCTGCGGGGGGTCGACGTGGGTGTAGTCACCGACTTCGTACTCCTCCACGCCCGCTACGTTGCGGTCGCGGAACTCCATGAAGATCGCCGTTGCCAAGATCCCCAGGACCGCAGCGGCCGCTACGCTGATCCCGGTGATCTTGAGGGCTTTGGCGCGGCGTTCCTTCTTCCGCTGCTCTTCCCGCAGCGCGGCCGCGCGGGCGCGGCGCTCCTCCGCCGTCTTCTTCTTGGCCACTGGGTCTCCTGGGGTGGATGTGGTCGAATAGGACTTTCCTATCCTCTACTTTGGCACCAGAGTTGCGCGATTGAACCAGGGTGGTTCCGATGGGGAATGCGACCGACCCGGCGTCCCAAGACGCCGACGGCGCCGACGAAACGTCGTACGAGGACGAGGGCACGGAGCCCGATGAGGTCTCGGAAAGCGGTACCGGAGCCACCGCGCCTCCCCTGTCACAGCGCACCGTCCCGCTCTGGATGGCCGTGATCCTGGTCGCGTTGGCGCTGCTCGGGGGCTTCCTCCTGGGCCGCCCGTCCTACCCCCTGGATACCAGTGCCGACGCCGGGTTCCTCCGCGACATGAGCGCGCACCACGCCCAGGCCGTGGACATGTCGATGATCATCCTCGAAGAGACCGAGGACGTCGAACTGCACACGGTGGCCACGGACATGGCCCGGACCCAGCAGGCGCAGATCGGCATGATGCAGGGGTGGCTGGCCGCCTGGGACCTGAACGCGCGCTCTCCCGAGCCCCCGATGACCTGGATGGAGGGCCACGACCACGGCGGCGGCGAGGAAGAAGTCCCCGAGGCGATGCCGGGTCTGGCCACCAGCGAGGAAATGGTGGACCTGGGTGAGGCCGAGGGTGTCGAGGCCGAGATCATGTTCCTGGAGCTGATGATCGACCACCACCTCGGCGGGATCGAGATGGCCGAGGCCGAGGTGGATCTGGGCAACGAGGCACTCGTCACCGACTTCGCCCAGGGCATGGTCGACGCCCAGCTCTCCGAGGTGGAGAACATGGAACGCATGCTCGAGTCCCGCGTTTGACGTCCTCCCCGTCGTGAACCGGCGGGGATTCCGACCCGCCCTCACGTGCGGGTGGTGCCCGCGCCTCATGGCGCGCGGTTCCTGTGTAGCGAGCAGCCGAACGGGCGGCGGTCCCGCTACGCCCGGACAGGACTCCTGACCTGCCCCGTAGGCGACACAGCGCCGCAGCGCGCTCCCGAACCGGGGGCGCGCCGCGGCGCTGTTCGCGGTTCCGGTCGGCGGAGCGCGCACCCCGAGGCCCCGCCCACCCCGAGGCGCCGCACGACGCGCACACAGGCCCCGCGCGATCCGTCTCACATGGGGGGCACCCTCTACTACGACAGTCTGTAGTACTACGCTGTGGAGTACTACCGACAGTCGGTTCCAGAGAGGCGGGCATGGAAGCTCTAGACCTGGCGAGGTGGCAGTTCGGGATCACCACGATCTACCACTTCCTCTTCGTCCCCCTGACGATCGGGCTGTCGTTCATCGTGGCCGTGCTCCAGACCTTCTGGTATCGGACCGGAAGGCACGAGTACCTCCAGGCCACCCAGTTCTTCGGCAAGCTGTTCCTCATCAACTTCGCCATGGGCGTGGTCACCGGGATCGTGCAGGAGTTCCAGTTCGGCATGAACTGGAGCGAGTACTCGCGCTTCGTCGGCGACGTCTTCGGCGCACCCCTGGCGATGGAAGCCCTCCTGGCCTTCTTCCTGGAGTCGACCTTCATCGGGCTGTGGATCTTCGGCTGGCACCGGCTCCCACGCGGCATCCACCTGGCCTGCATCTGGGTGGTGGCCATCGCGACCAACCTGTCCGCCTACTTCATCCTGGCCGCCAACGCCTGGATGCGCCGACCGGTCGGCTACGAGATCAACCCCGAGACCGGCCGGGCCGAACTCAACGACATCTGGGCCGTGCTCAGCAACGACCAGGCCTGGTCCACGTACCTGCACACCGTCTCCGCGGCCTTCGTCACCGCCGGACTGTTCGTGGTGGCGGTCAGCGCTTACAAGCTGTGGCGCAACACCGAGCACAAGGACACCGGCGAGGCCGGCGTCGCTCCGCCCAAGGGGGACTTCGCACTCTTCCGCGGCACCCTCAAGGTCGGCCTGGTCGTCACCCTGGCGGCCGGTGCCCTCGCCGTCTTCTCCGGCGACCACCAGGCCAAGCTCGCCGCAGAGTACGAACCCATGAAGCTCGCCGCAGCCGAGGCCCTGTGGGAGACCGAGGAGGGCGCCGCCTTCTCCGCCTTCGCGGTCGGCGACACCGAGGCGCACTACAACCCCATCGACGTCACCGTCCCGAACGTCCTCAGCTTCCTGGCCACCGGCACCTTCGACGGGGAGGTGCACGGCATGAACAACCTCCAGGAGGCCTACCAGGAGTACTACGGACCCGGCGACTACATGCCCAACGTCTTCGTCGTGTACTGGTCCTTCCGCATGATGATGGGCCTGGGGATGTTCGGCATCGCCGTCGCGGCCGTGGGCCTGTGGTGCACCAGGGGCCGCGAACGAATGCCCAAGGGCCGCTGGTTCTACTACGCGGCCATCGCCGCCCTGCCCGCCGCCCTGATGGCCAACATCTCCGGGTGGGTCCTCACCGAGATGGGCCGCCAGCCCTGGACCGTCCACGGCGAACTGCTCACCGCCGCCAGCGTCTCCCCCGGCGTCAGCCTCGGGACGGTCGCGATGAGCCTGGGCCTCTTCACCGCCATCTACGGCGTGCTGTTCGTCGTCGAGGTCGGCCTGCTCTGGAAGTACATCAAGAAGGGCCCGTCACACGTCGTTCCCGACCTGGAGGACGACGAGGACGAGTCCAAGATCCCGCACTTCAGCTACTAGGAGCACCATGGAACTGGCTGTCATCTGGTTTATCGCCATCGCCGTCCTGTGGATCGGCTTCTTCCTGCTGGAGGGTTTCGACTTCGGGGTGGGCACCCTCCTGCCGTTCATGGGCAAGCGCCACTCCGTCGACCGCAGGGTGGCCATCAACGCGATCGGCCCCGTCTGGGACGCCAACGAGGTGTGGATGGTCACCGCCGTGGGCGCCATGTTCGCCGCCTTCCCCGCGTGGTACGCGTCCATGTTCAGCGGCTTCTACGTGCCGGTGCTCCTCATTCTGCTTGCCCTCATCGTGCGCGGCGTGGCCTTCGAGTACCGCCACAAGCGCGACAGCGACAGGTGGCGGAACTGGTGGGACCGGGCGATCTTCTTCGGCAGCACCGTGCCCTCCTTCCTGTGGGGGCTGATCTTCGCCAACCTCGTCCAGGGCGTGGCCATGGACGCCGACCACATCGTCACCGCGTCCCTGCTCGACCTGTTCAACCCCTACGCCCTGCTCGGCGGACTGACGACCCTGTCGCTGTTCACCCTGCACGGCGCCGTCTTCCTGACGCTCAAGACCGACGGGCCGGTCCGGGCCCGCGCGCGCAGGGCCGCCACGTGGTCCGCCGGCGTCGCGGTCCCCGCCCTGGCCGGGTTCCTGCTGTGGACCCAGGCCGCACACGGTGCGCCGTGGACCCAGCCGCTCGTCCTGACCGCCGCCGCGGCCCTGGTGGGTGGGGTCGCGGCGGCCCGGTTCCGCCGCGAGGGGTGGTCCTTCCTCGCCACGGCGGTCACCGTCGTGCTCACCTTCACCGTGCTGCTCGGTTCGCTGTTCCCGAACGTACTCCCGTCCACCACGGACCCGGCGTTCAGCCTGACCGTCGCCAACGCCTCCTCCGCCGACTACACGCTCACCGTGATGACGTGGGTGGCGGTGGTGTTCCTGCCGCTGGTGCTGCTTTACCAAGGCTGGAGCTACTGGGTCTTCCGCCAGCGGGTCACCGGCGCGCAGATCACCGGGGCGAGCGCGGCCACCGACGGCCAAGGACCGAAACAGCCCGCCTGACCAGCGGGAAAACCCGACCGCGTACCCCCGGCCCTCCCGTATCGCCCCGGGAGGCGGGGGTACGGCGTTCACAGGCCCCGTGCCGGGATACTGGGTCCATCCCGCACCGTGACCCGTGCCCCTTCCCGAACCGGCAGATTCTCCGACCCCACCGACATCACGAGGTCCCGCGCATGAAACCGCTCGATCCGCGCCTGGTGCGCACCGCAGGCGCGGTCCGGACGCACCTGGCCGTCACTGTCGTCAGCGGCGTGCTTATCACCGGCCTGATCCTCGTCCAGGCCTGGCTGCTCGCCAGCGTCATCACCGGGGCGTGGGCCGGGGACGGCATGGACGCCCTCGGCTGGATGATCGCCTCGGTGGCGGCCGTCGCAGTCGCCCGGGCCCTGCTCTCCTACCTCGCCGAGACCTCCGCGCTGCACAGCGCCGCCCGCACCAAGTCGCAGCTGCGCCGCAAGCTGGTGGCGCACGTGACCGGTTCGGGCAAGGTGTGGCTGGCCGAGGGCGGCGACCGCGAGGACGGCTCCCCGCGGGCCGGTGAACTGGTCACCCTGGCCACCCGCGGTCTGGACGCCCTCGATGAGTACTTCTCCCGCTACCTGCCCCAACTCGTCCTGTCCGCGATCGTGCCGCTGGCCGTACTGGCGGTGGTGTTCTGGGCGGACTGGATCTCCGGCATCGTCATCATGGTGACCCTGCCGCTCATCCCGGTCTTCATGGCGCTGATCGGGATGCACACGCAGCAGCGGGTCAACCGGCAGTGGAAGCTGCTGAGCCGCTTGGGCGGCCACTTCCTGGACGTCGTGGAAGGGCTGCCGACCCTGGCGGTGTTCCGCCGGGCCAAGGCCCAGGCCGCCATCATCCGGAAGGTCGGCGACGACCACCGGACCGCGACCATGGGCACGCTGCGGGTCGCCTTCCTGTCGGCCTTCGCCCTGGAACTGCTCGCGACCCTGGCGGTGGCGCTGGTGGCGGTGGAGGTGGGCCTGCGCCTGCTCGGCGGCCACATGGACTACCACACCGCCCTGCTCGTCCTCATCCTCGCGCCCGAGGCCTACCTCCCGCTGCGCGAGGTGGGCGCGCGCTTCCACGCGAGTATGGAGGGCGTGGCCGCCGCCGACCAGGTCTTCACCGAGCTGGAGCGCAAGCGGGAGACCCGCCGCAACGGTGGCGGGGACGATGGCTCTGGCCGGGGAGAGGACCGCGCTGAGGAAGAAGGACCTCCGGCCCCGACCGGCGCCCCCTCCCCCGCCGCCTCGGGTGATCTCCGCTTCGAAGGGGTCGGGCTGCTCTACCCGGGCCGGGACGTCCCGGCGCTGTCCGGGCTGGACCTGACCGTCAACGCGGGGGAACACCTGCTGCTCACCGGGCCGAGCGGCTGCGGCAAGACCACGCTGCTGTCCCTGCTGCTGCGGCTCGGCGAACCCACCGAGGGGCGGATCAGTGTGCGGGCACCCGGCGGTGCGTGGGCCCCCTTGGAGGACGTCCCCGCCGACGACTGGCGGCTCGGGATCGCCTGGGTACCGCAGCACCCCTACCTGTTCGACGTGTCCGTCGCGGACAACATCCGGCTGGGCGCGCCCGACGCCGGTATGGAGCGGGTGCGGGAGGCGGCGCGCCTCGCCGAGGCGGACGCCTTCGTCTCCGCGCTCCCCGACGGCTACGGGACGCGCCTGGGTGAGCGGGGAGCCCGGTTCTCCGGCGGGCAGCGCCAGCGGATCGCGCTGGCCCGGGCCATGTGCCGGGACGCGCCGCTCGTGGTGCTGGACGAGGCCACCGCCCACCTGGATCCGGAGAACGCGAAGGCGGTGCGCACCGCCGTGACCCGCCTGCTCGAGGGGCGCACAGCGGTGATCGTCACCCACGACACCGGCTGGGCCGAGTCCGCCCTCGGCGGGAACCTTCGGACCGCCGCACTGCCGCTACCGACCCAGGAGGCGACCCGATGAGCCCGGACACGGCCGCGCGCACGGCCGAGGACCCTGCGGGCGCGCACACCGTCGCCGCCGGTGAGCGCGAGCGGCGCAGGGACCCGCTGCGCAGGATGATCGCGCTGGCCCGGCCCCGCGGCGGACGGTTCGCGCTGGGCGTGCTGCTCGGTGCCGCCGCCACCGGCTCGGGCGTGGCCCTGCTCGGTGTGGCAGCGTGGATGCTGGCCACCGCTGCCGACCACCCTTCCATCACCGCCCTGAGCGCGGCCGTGGTTGCCACCCGCGCCCTAGGTGTGAGCAAGGGGGTGGCCCGCTACTTGGAGCGGCTGGTCACCCACGACGCCGCCTTCCGGACCCTCGCCGACGTGCGGGTGCGCGTGTACGAACGGCTCGCCAGAACGGAGCCGTTCGGCCGGTTCCGCTCCGGTGATCTGGTGTCCCGGCTGGTCAACGACACCGAGGCCACCCTGGACCTGTTGGTCCGCGGCCTCACACCGCCGCTGGTGTCGGTGGTCACCGGCGGCGCGACCGTCCTGTTCCTGACCGTGGTGTACGTGCCGGGCGGCCTGTTGCTGGCGGCGGGGCTGCTGCTCGCCGGGTTCGCGGTCCCGCTGGCCGCGGCCGCCCTGGGCAAGGGCCCCGGCCAGCGCGAAGCACAGGCGCGCGGAAAGCTCTCCACCACCCTGGTCGACACCCTCCAGGGGGCTCCGGACCTGGTCGCCTACGGTGCCATGGACCGCCAGGTGGCCCGGGTCTACAAGGCCGACGCCGAACTCACCCGGGTGGCCCGGCGCGATGCCGCGACCCTCGGGTTGAGCGCCGGGGCGAACGCGCTCATCACCGGCCTGACCGTGTGGGGCGCGCTCTTCCTGGGGGTGCTCGCCGTGGATGACGGTTCGATCGGCCCCACCGCCCTCGCGGTGCTGGTGCTGACCACGCTCGCCGCCTTCGAGATCGTCGCCCCGCTGCCCGCCGTCGCGGCCAAGCTGGGATCGATCCGGGCCAGCGGCGAGCGGCTGTTCGGCGTCCTGGACACACCGCCCGGGGTGTCACCTCCGGCAAGGGAAGGGCTGGAGATCGACCCGGAGGCCGACGCCACCGTGCGGGTCCGGGACCTGCGGGTGCGGTACGGACCCGAGGAGCCGTGGGCGCTGAACGGCGTGGACCTGGACATCCCCGCCGGGGCGACCGTCGCGGTGGTCGGGCCGAGCGGCGCGGGCAAGAGCACCCTCGCTTCGGTGCTGCTGCGCTTCCTCGACCCCGACGGCGGGCGGGTGGAGATCGGCGGCACCGACATCACCGACTACCCCGCGGACGAAGTGCGCCGGGTGGTGTCCGGTGTCCCGCAGGACCCGCACGTGTTCGCTTCCACGCTCCGCGAGAACCTCCGGCTGGCCCGGCCCGGCGCGGAGGACGGGGACCTGTGGTCCGCGCTGCGGCGGGCACGGCTGGCCGGCGAGGTCGAAGCCATGCCCAAGGGCTTGGACACACAGGTGGGTTCGCACGGAATGGGGCTGAGCGGCGGCATGCGGCAGCGGCTGGCCCTGACCCGCGCGGTGCTGGCGGCCCCCAAGGTGCTGGTCCTGGACGAGCCGACCGCTCACCTGGACCCGGACACCCGCGACGCGGTGGTGGACGACCTTCTGGCTGCCGCTCAGGGGTTCTCGACCCTGCTCATCACGCACGACCTCACCGGCCTCGACCGGGTGGACCGGATCTACGTGGTCCGCGACGGGACGGTGCTGCAGTCCGGGACCCACGAGGAGCTCCTGACCGTGGAAGGGTGGTATCAGCAGGTCTCCGACCGTTAGGGTTCCGACGTGAATCCTGTACGTGAGGTCTTCGGCGGTTTCGGTGTCCTGCTGCGCGGTCTCGGCATCGTGCTGCGCCGACCACGCCTGTTCTTCCTGGGAGCGCTGCCCGCGCTGATCACGTCGCTGCTGTTCCTGGCGGCGTTCGTGGTGCTGGTCATGAACGTCACGGACCTGGTCGCGTGGGCGACGCCGTTCGCCGAGGGATGGGACGGGATCTGGCTGGGCCTGTTCCGGGGTGCCCTGGCGGTGGTGGCCGCGGCCGCCGCGGTCCTGGTCATGGTGGTGGCGTTCACGACGGTGACGCTCGCCCTGGGGTCGCCGATCTACGACAAGATCGCGGAGCGGGTCGAGGAGGAGCTGGGCGACGCACCGGAAGAGGCGGACGAGGCCCTGCTGTCGTCAGTCACCCGCTCGGTGCGGCAGTCGCTGGGCATCGTGCTGGTGTCCCTGACGGTGACCGTCGGCGCGTTCCTGTTCGGGTTCGTCCCCTTCGTCGGCTGGTTGGTGGCCCCCGTGCTGACCGCCGTGGCGGGCGGTTGGCTGATGGGGATCGAGCTGACGTCGAGCGCCTTCGAGAGGCGTGGACTGATGCGCATCCGCGACCGCCGCCACTACATGCGCAAGCGCCGCCTGCGGGTACTGGGCTTCGCGATCCCGACCTACTTCCTGCTGGCGATCCCGTTCGTCGCGGTGGCCGTGTTCCCCGCCGCGGCCGCGGGCGGCACCGTCCTCGCCCGGGAGCTCCTGCCCGCCGCGCCCCAAGCCCCTCAGGGGACCCAAGCTCCCCCGAACCCGCACCAGACCCCGCCCGCGGGCCCGAACCGCCCGCAGGGCCCGCCTCAGGCGCAGTAGCCCGCACACGCACCGAGGGGCGGACGCCGCTCGTGGTCGCCCGCCCCTCGACGGAGATCGGTCAGAGCCTCCGTCCTCAGGAGCAGGAGAGCAACAGGTCGGTGGCCTCCAGCTTCAACTCGAACGGCTCAGGGAGCTACACGGAGCCGTTCCGCAGGGCACGACTGACTTCCAGGTACTCGTCTCCCTGCGGCTTGGCGAAGAGGACGACCTCGTTCGCCCGGGGGTCGATCAGCAAGTACAGGGGAACACCGGCCTGGGCGCAGCCTTAGACCTTGTCCTCGCGGTCGCGCCAGGCGCTGCTCGAAGAGACGACCTCCACTGCGAGTTCCAGCTCTTCGGCCGGGCGCACCCATTCCGGCCCTTCCCAGCCCTCGCCCTCTGCGACTGCTACCGGCATGACCATCAGGTCGGGGACAAAACGATCCCCGGTCTTGGCGATCTCCACCGTTGCCATCTGAAAGTACTCAAGACCCGCACCCATCGCCGGATCGAGCGTCCTCTCCACACGCTTCACCGCTCGAGCGTGCTTGAAACCGGGCGTAGGCGACACGATGATGCTCCCGTTGATGATCTCCGCACGGTAACCATCCGGGAGTTCGAGACTTTCTGCGAGCGTGTGGAGGTCCATCTCAGACTCTCCCGTCCGCTCTTGCACAGCACACGACATAGGGGACTTTCTGCGGTATCCAGAACGTTCCTGAGCGTAGCGAGAGCACACTTTAAGCGTACGCCTCTTCCTGAAGAATCCCCAGAGAAACGGCCTGTGGGCAGCGGAAAGCGGGCGGGAGTTCTGGCGCCCCGAGTTTCGAGCTGAATACACCACAGGACAGGCGCCGTCCGGGGCGGCCGGGTCTGTGGCCGACCTGTGTGCTGCGTGGTTTCGGGTCTTGGTGTGGCTAGCGCAGACCGGGGTTGCGGCGCAGGGCGGTGGTGATCATCCGCTCGACGAGCGCCGTGTAGTCCAGGCCGGTGGCACCCCACATCTGGGGGAAGGCCGAGGACGGCGTGAAGCCGGGCATCGTGTTGAGCTCGTTGACCAGCACCCGGCCGTCCTCCGTGTAGAAGAAGTCCACCCGGGCCAGGCCCTCGCAGCCCATGGCCTCGAAGACGTCGGCGGCCATCTTCCGCAGGCGGGCGATCGCCTCCTCCGGGATCTCGGCGGGGATGGTCAGGCCGCTCGTGGACAGGTACTTGGCCTCGAAGTCGTAGAAGTCGAAGCCCTCCGCCACGTGCACCTCAGCGGGCAGGGAGACGTCTGGGGTGCCGCCGTCCTCCGCCTCCAGCACGCCGCACTCGACCTCGCGGCCGACTACCTGTGCCTCGACCAGGACCTTGGGGTCGTGCTCGCGGGCGGCCTCGACCGCGGCGATCACGGCGTCGGTGTCCTTGGAGTCCTTGACCCTGCTGATGCCGACGCTGCTCCCGGCGCGGGCGGGCTTGACGAACACGGTCTCGCCCAGAGCGGCGATGTCGTCCAGGGCCTTCTTGCGCTCGCTCCGCCAGGTGCGCTCGGTGATGGCGACGAAGTCGCTGGTGGGGATCCCGTTGCCGACCAGGAGGGCCTTCATGAAGACCTTGTCCATGGCTGCGGCGCTGGAGAACACGCCGGCGCCCGCGTAGCGCACGCCCATCATCTCGAACAGGCCCTGGATGGTGCCGTCCTCGCCGAAGGGCCCGTGCAGCAGCGGCAGCACGACGTCCACCTCGCCCAGCCGCTGGGGGCCCTGGTCCGGCGCCACGGTCATGAGCTGACCGGCAGTGTCGAACGGCAGCGCCAGCTCCACGCCGTCCTCGGAGACGGTGGGGAGGGCCTTCGTGCCCTCCTCGATCCGCAACTGTTCCGGGTCGCCGGAGGCCAGGACCCAGTTCCCGGTGGGCGTGATGCCGACCGGCACGACCTCGTAGCGGTCGTGGTCGATGACGGACAGGACGCTGCCCGCGGTGACGCAGGAGATCTCGTGTTCGGAACTACGTCCGCCGAAGACGACGGCGACCCTAATCTTGCGCTGCTCGGACGACATGCTGCCTGACCCTATCTCGCCTGCTGATGGAACTTGAACCGGGAGAAAACCCCCGAGTGTGTCACTTACCCGCGTCGAGCGCCGCGAGGGCGTCGTCGATGAGGTCCTGGGGGTCCTCCAACCCGACGGAGAAGCGGACCGCACCCGGTGAGATGCCCGCCGCGGCCAGTTCGGTTTCGCTCATGCTCCGGTGCGAGGTGGAGGCCACGTGCCCGGCCAGGGTGTGGGTGCCGCCGAGGGAGGCGGCGATGGTGGCCACACGCAGGCGGTCGGCGAAGGCCATGCCCTCCTCGGTGCCGCCGCGCGGGTGGACGGTGACCACGGCGCCGTAGCGGCCCTGGTCGAAGAGCTTGCCCGCGAGCGCGTGCTCGGGGTGCGAGGGCAGGGACGGGTGGTCGACCCGCTCCACGAGGGGGTGGTCGGCCAGGGCGCCGGCGAAGGCCGCGGCGGTCTCGCACTGGCGCTGGACGCGCAACGGCAGGGTCTCCAGCCCTCGGTGCAGCAGGTATGCCTCGTCCGGGGCCAGGCACGGGCCCAGGTCGATCCTGGCCGAGCGGATGCGGTCGATCAGGGCGGGCGACGCCACGGCCACGCCGCCGGTGGTGTCGCTGTGGCCGCCGAGGTATTTGGTGGCCGAGTGGACCACGATGTCGGCGCCGAACTCCAAGGGGCGGCAGACGGCCGGTGAGGCGAACGTTGAGTCCACCACCAGGGCGGCGCCCGCTGCACGGGAGATCCGCGCCAGCTCGGGCAGGTCCGAGACGGTCATGGCCGGGTTGGACAGCGTCTCGGTGAACACCACGCGCGTCTCGGGGGTCACCGCGGCGCGCACGGCGTCCAGGTCGGTGATGTCCACGAAGTCCGTGCGCACGCCGAACCGGCGCATCAGCCGGTCCAGTAGCGAGTACGTGTTGCCGTAGATGGAACGGGACGCCACGACGTGCGCCCCGGACTCCGTGAGGGCCAAAAGCACGGTGCTGATCGCCGCCATGCCGGAGGCGAACGACTGGCCGCGCACCCGGTCCGGGAGCCCGGCGCCCTCCAGCGCCGCGACCGCGTCCGCGAACGCGTCCACGGTGGGGCTGTCGATGCGCGCGTAGGAGTACCCGTCCCGGGTCCCGGCCAGCACGTCCGCGAACCCCTGGGAGGTGTCGAACGCGTAGGTGGTGGCGCGGTGGACGGGCATCCGCATCGGGCGCTCGGCGGGGAGCGGTGTCTTCGGGGCGGACACCGCCCGCGTGTGCTCTCCCGCGTACCCGGAACCTGGTGTGTGTGTCATCGTGCTCGCTCTCAGACCCCGTAGCGTTCCGGCTTGGTGCTGCGTGACATGAACGCCACCAGGGCCTGGGCAGGACTCATGTCGTGGTGCATCATCTTGACGACGGACTCGGTGATCGGCATGTCGACCCCGTTGGCCCAGCCGAGTTCGAGGATCGACTCGGAGGACTTGACCCCCTCCGCCGTCTGCCTGGTCTCGGCGACGACCTGGTCGAGGGTCTTGCCGGCGCCCAGTTTCTCACCGAAGGTCCGGTTCCGCGACAGCGGGGACGAGCATGTCGCCACGAGGTCGCCCATACCGGCCAGCCCGGACAGGGTGTGCTCGTCGGCGCCGAGGGTCACCGCGAGGCGGGTGGTCTCGGCCAGCCCGCGGGTGATGAGCGAGGCCTTGGTGTTGTCGCCGAAACCCATGCCCTCGGCCACGCCGACCGCGAGGCCGATCACGTTCTTCATCGCGCCGCCGATCTCCGCCCCCACCAGGTCGGTGCTGGTGTAGGGGCGGAAGTACGCCGATTTGAAGAGCACCTGGAGGAAGACCGCGGTCTCCTCGTGCGGGCAGGCCACCACGGCGGTGGCGGGCTGGCGCTCGACGATCTCCCGGGCCAGGTTCGGCCCGGACACCACGGCGATCCGCTCCCGCGGGAAGTCCAGGACCTCGCCGATGACCTGGCTCATCCGCATGAGGCTGCCGAGCTCGACGCCCTTCATGAGGCTGACGACCACCGCGTCCTCGGGGATCAGGGGGCGCCAGGCGGCCAGGTTCTCTCGCAGGGACTGCGAGGGCACCGCCAGCACTACGACCCTTGCGCCGTCCAGCGCGTCGGCCGCGTCGGTGGTGGCGCGCAGCCCCGCGTTGAGGGTGACGCCCGGGAAGTAGTCCGGGTTCTCCGAGGACTCGTTGATCGCGTCGACCACCGAGTCCCGGCGCCCCCACAGGACCACCTCCGCCGCGGTCTCCTCACCGTTCTTGCGCGCGAGGTCCGCGGCGTCCGCGACGACGTTGGCGAACGTGGTCCCCCAGGACCCGCTGCCCAGAACCGCGACCTTCACGTTGTCAGCCCTCATCAGGTCGGTCATGCCCCCGTGTTCTTCTTCCCGTTGTCGCCGTTGGCGGTGTCGTCGCTGGCGGTGTCGTCGCTGGCGGTCGGCTCCCCCGAGCCCTCAGCGCTCTCTCCGCTCCCGTCTGTGCCTTCGCCCCGGCCCTTGCCTTCGTCCCCCAGCTCGGCACGCTCGGCGCGCTTGGCCTCGGCGGCCTGCTGGCGGGCCTTCTTGAAGTCGAACGGCTCAGCGGGCGGGGTCTCCCCGCGGATCTCCGCCTGCAGCGCGGTGATGTCGGCCATGATCGCCGCGGTGGCACCGTCGAGGACGGTCGCCGTCAGCGGCTTGTCCCGGAACTCGGACAGGTCCACCGGCGGACCCGCGTTGAACTGGATCCGCTTGCGCGGCGGCAGCAGCCGGGGCTTCTTCTCCCCGTAGGGCAGGAGCTTGTGCTCGCCCCAGTGCGCGACCGGGATGACCGGCACTCCCGTGGTCAGCGCCAGCCGCGCCACACCGTTCCGCGCGGTCATCGGCCACAGCTCGGGGTCGCGGGTGCAGGTGCCCTCGGGGTAGAAGATCACCGAGGACCCGTCCTCGGTGAGCGCCTTCTCGGCCTCGCTGAGCGCCTTGACCGCGTCGGCGCTGCCGCGCTTGATCGGGATCTGGCCGGTGCTCTTGGCCACCGAGCGGACCACGGGGATCTTCATGACCGCGTCCTTCATGGTGAAGGTCGGCCAGCGGCGCGCCCCGATGTAGAGGAAGTGCGCGACGGTCAGGGGGTCGGTAACCGACAGGTGGTTCGCGGCGATGATGGCCCCGCCCTTGGCGGGAACGTTGTCGGTGCCCTTCCACTCCGGCTTGGTCACCAGCCACAGGGCGAACCGGACGATCCGGGACACGACCCACTGGACCCATCGCGATTCTCTTTGCTTGGCCACGGGACTCCTTACTTCTCGCTCCCCGCCCGGTCAGGCGCCTGAGAGCACAACCGATTCAGTCTAGGGTGCGCTGGTGTGCCGGGGTGCGCCGTACGGCGGCCCGGACCAACACGCCCAGGGTGCCCGCGCCGCGCCTGACCCCGAACGCCTACCCTCGTCACTGTCGTTGCCGCATCGACGTCCCGGGGGAACAGTGACCGGCTTTGGAGAGCGGGGCGGGGCTGTGCGCTTCGGGGTGCGCTGGTCCCTGATCGTCCCAGTCAAGCACCTCGGTCTGGCCAAGTCGCGACTGGCCCGGGCCGCCGGGGACCACCGGGAGGATCTGGCGCTGGCGATCGCCTGCGACACGGTGGCCGCCGCGAGGGCATGCCAGGCCACGGGCGCGGTCTTCGCGGTGACCGACGACCCCCGGGCCGGCACCGAACTGGCCCGTCTCGGTGCGGTGGTGGTGCCTGGCGAACCTGACGGCGGGCTGAACCCCGCTCTGGAGCACGGGGCGCGCGCCGCGCGGTACCGGGTGCCCGGGGGCGGGGTGTGCGCGCTGTCGGCGGACCTGCCCGCGCTGCGCCCGATCGAGCTGGGGAGGGTTCTGGCTGCGGCCTCGGCGCACGGGCGGTCCTTCCTGCCCGACACGCCCGGCGTGGGGACCACGCTGCTGGCCGCAACGGCCGGGCAACCGCTCGCCCCCGCCTTCGAAGGGGCCTCCCGCGCCCGCCATCTGGCCGGTGGGGCCCGTGAACTCGTGCTCCCAGGAGTGGGGTCGGTTCGACGGGACGTGGACACCCCCGAGGACCTGGCGGCCGCTGCGGCGCTCGGGGTGGGCCCTCGGACGAGGGGGCTCCTGGACCGGGTGCCGGTCGGCGCCCGGTGCGCGCGCTGAAGCGGTGCCGCCCCCGCTCCGGCGGTGCGGAACCGGCCCCGGCGGTGCAGAACCGGCTCCCGGCCCGGAGGGCGCTCCGTCCGCCCCGGACAGCGCTCCGCCCGGGCTCCCTTGTGGGGAACCCGGGCGGATGACGGCCTGCACGCCTGACGGCGGCGGGGCTACTTCTTGTCGCCGTTGACCAGCGCCTTGAAATCAGCGCCAGCGCGGAACTTCGGAACGAAGCTCGCGGGGACGTTGATGGTGTCGCCGGTGGCGGGGTTGCGCGCGGTGCGAGCCGCACGCTCGGACTTCTCGAAAACGCCGAAGCCCGTGATGGCGACCTTGTCGCCCGACGCCACGGTGGCCTGAATGGTTTCAAGCACAGCGTTGACCGCTTCGGTCGCGGTCTTCTTGTCTCCGAGACGGTCGGAGATCGCGTCGATCAGGTCACGCTTGTTCATAAGGTTCCTCCGGTTCCCCCTTGCTCGCACGAAATTAGGGGAAGCAGAGCCCTTTACACAAATACAAACGCCTGCGACGAAGGCGTGTCGGGCCCCGCCCGACCTGCAAGGTCACCCTCCGCGACCGGTTCGGCCCGACGAACGGGACAGGGGAGGCAGTCCCTTTTGCCCCCTTCTGTGGGCCTCAAATGCCTACGTATAACCGGATTCCGGGCGCGGGACACGCCCAACCCAAGGACACAAAGACTGTAAGCAGTTGCTCACGTCAAGTAAAGGTAAAATTATTCGGGACCGGGGGTGCGCTGCGTCACAACGACCCCCGATCCCGCTTCAAATCGGCGTTTTGCGCCTACAGCGTGACCGGCTTCCAGCGCTCACGGCCGGCCTCGAAGGCCCCGATCTCGTCCGTGTGACGGAGCGTCAGCGCGATGTCGTCCAGCCCCTCCATCAGCCGCCAGCGGGTGTAGTCGTCGAGCTCGAACGACTCCTGGACCCCCGGGGCGCGGACCTCGCGGTTGACCAGGTCCACCGTCACCTCGGTGGCGGGGTCGGCCTCGACGGCCTCCCACAGGTGGTCGATGACCTCCTGCGGCAGCAGAACGGTCAGCAGACCGCCCTTGAGCGAGTTGCCGCGGAAGATGTCCGCGAAACGCGAGGACAGCACGGTCTTGAACCCGTAGTTCTGCAGGGCCCACACGGCGTGCTCGCGGGAGGAGCCGGTACCGAAGTCCGGACCGGCGATCAGCACGTCCGCACCCTTGTACTCGGGTCGGTTGAGCACGAAGTCCGGGTCGGACTTGCGCCACTCGGCGAACAGGCCGTCCTCGAACCCGGTGCGGCTGACCCGCTTGAGGTAGACGGCGGGGATGATCTGGTCGGTGTCGACGTTGCTGGCGCGCAGCGGGACGGCCCGACCGGTGTGGACGTCGAACTTCTCCATGGGAGGACTCTCCTGACGGGGTCGGGGTCTACTCGGAGACCAGGTCGGCGGGCGAGGACAGGGTGCCGCGCACCGCGGTGGCGGCGGCGACCTGCGGGGACACCAGGTGGGTGCGGCCTCCCCTGCCCTGGCGGCCCTCGAAGTTGCGGTTGGAGGTGGAGGCGCTGCGCTCACCGGGCTTGAGCTGGTCCGGGTTCATGCCCAGGCACATCGAGCAGCCCGCCTCGCGCCACTCGGCGCCGGCCTCCTCGAAGACCTTCCCGAGGCCCTCCTCGTTGGCCTGCTCCTTGACGCGCATGGACCCGGGCACGACAAGCATGCGCACGCCGTCGGCGACGCTGCGCCCGCGGACGATCTCCGCGGCGGTCCGCAGGTCCTCGATCCGGCCGTTCGTGCACGAGCCCAGGAAGACCGTGTCCACCCTGATGTCGCGCATCGGGGTCCCGGCCTCGAGGTCCATGTACTGCAGGGCCTTCTCGGCGGCGGCACGGGCGGAGGAGTCCTCGTAGGAGGACGGGTCCGGCACCTCGGCGTGCAGCGGCACGCCCTGGCCCGGGTTGGTGCCCCAGGTGACGAACGGGCTGAGCTCGTCGGCGTTCAGGACCACCTCGGCGTCGAACTCGGCGCCCTCGTCGGTGCGCAGGCTCTTCCAGTGCTCGACCGCGGTGTCGAAGTCCGCGCCCTGCGGGGCGTGCGGGCGGCCCTGGACGTAGTCGAACGTGGTCTGGTCCGGGGCGATCATCCCGGCGCGGGCGCCCGCCTCGATGGACATGTTGCACACGGTCATGCGGGCTTCCATGGACAGGGCCTCGATGGCCTCGCCCCGGTACTCGATGACGTAGCCCTGGCCGCCGCCGGTGCCGATCTTGGCGATCACGGCGAGGATGATGTCCTTGGCGGACACACCCGGCTTGAGCTGGCCGTTGACCGTGACCGCCATGGTCTTGAAGGGCTGCATCGGCAGGGTCTGGGCGGCCAGGACGTGCTCGACCTGGCTGGTGCCGATACCGAAAGCCAGCGCGCCGAACGCGCCGTGGGTGCTGGTGTGGCTGTCGCCGCAGACCACCGTCATGCCCGGCTGGGTGAGGCCCAGCTGGGGGCCGACCACGTGCACGACGCCCTGGTCGATGTCGCCCATCGGGTACAGGCGGACGCCGAAGTCCGAGCAGTTCTTGCGCAGCGTCTCGACCTGCTTGCGGGACACGGGGTCGGCGATGGGTGCCAGGAGGTCCATCGTCGGGACGTTGTGGTCCTCGGTGGCGATGGTCAGGTCCGGACGGCGCACGGGGCGACCCGCCAGGCGCAGGCCCTCGAAGGCCTGCGGACTGGTCACCTCGTGGACGAGGTGGAGGTCGATGTAGAGCAGGTCCGGCTCGCCGTCGGCACGTCGGACGACGTGCTCTTCCCAGACCTTTTCGGCCATCGTGCGTGCCATGGGCGATCGCCTCTCTCGTGTCTAGCGTATCTGGCGCGTCTCGGCAGTGGCCTCTCAGGAACCGTGGGCGCCGCTGGCCTCGCGCGCGGATCGCGGCGCATGTGCGGACCGACTTGCATTCCACATATCGAGACGGCAATATCAAGCCATGGACAACTCTAGCTCATCCAGCGGTGTCGGTGTCCTGGACAAGACAATGTCCGTCCTCGACGCATTGGAATCGGGCCCCGCATCGCTGGCCCAGCTGGTCCAGATCACCGGTCTGGCCCGCCCCACCGCCCACCGCCTCGCTGTCGCCTTGGAGCGGCACCGCATGGTCACCAGGGACAGCCAGGGCCGCTTCGTGCTCGGCCCGCGCCTGGGTGAGCTGTCGATCGCCACCGGGGAGGACCGCCTGCTCGCCGTGGCCGCCCCGGTCCTCGTGCAACTCCGCGACCTGACCGGCGAGAGCGCCCAGCTCTACCGCCGCCAGGGCGACCTGCGGGTGTGCGTGGCCGCCTCCGAGCGCAGCAGCGGCCTGCGGGACACCGTCCCGGTCGGTAGCGAGCTGCCCATGAACGCCGGCTCGGCCGCCCAGGTCCTGCTCGCGTGGGAGGACTCCGACCGCATCCGCCGCTCACTCGTGGGCGCCCGCTTCACCGCCGCCAGCCTCTCCCAGGTGCGCCGCCGCCGCTGGGCGCAGAGCGTCGCCGAACGGGAGCAGGGTGTCGCCTCGGTCTCCGCCCCCGTGGCCGGCCCCGGAGGGCGCGTGATCGGCGCCGTTTCGGTCTCCGGCCCCATAGAGCGCCTCAGCCGCTCCCCCGGGCGCATGCACTCGCAGGCGGTCGTGTCGGCCGCCGAGAAGATCAGCGAGTCCCTCCACACCTACGAGGGCGCCCACTAGTACACGATGATCTTGCCCCCAGCTCCACTCTCGGGCGCCGGCGGAGGCAGGGGCAAGATCATCCCTGTTCACGGCCGCCGCCGAACGGCGTGAGGGCGGTGCTCCCCACTTGGGGGGCGCCGCCCTCTTCGCATGTCCGCCTTCCTCGTGCACCCAGCACCTGCCCGCCCCCACCCTCTGCCCGCCCCTGCGGAAGCGGCTGCGTGCGCGGGCACTCGGGGCCGACCGGCTCGAAACCCCGCCCCCACCCGTGGACACTTACTGACACAATGTCTAACATGACGGGATGTCTCATAAGAACGTGACTGGGAACACAGCCTCCCAAGCCGATCTCGACGCCTTCCGCGAGCTCCAGCAGCTCGCCTACCAGGCCGCCGGCGACGTGGCGGCCACCCTCGGGCCCGGGGTCACCGAGCGCGAGGCCGCCCGCCGCATCCGCGAACACCTGGAGGGCCGAGGGGTCCAGGACTGGTTCCACACCCCCTTCGCCTGGTTCGGGGACCGCACCGCCTTCCGCAACTTCCGCGTCCCCTTCCAGTTCTTCCCGACCCGGCGGCGACTGGAGGAGGGCATGCCCTTCATCCTCGACTGCGCACCGGTCCGGGACGGCTACGTCGCCGACATCGGCTACTCCGGCTACCTCGGCGAGAACCCCCTGCACGACCGCCTCATGGACGACCTCCGCGCGCACCGCGAACTCATCGTCGAAAGGGTGCGCGCGGGTGAAACCCTCCAGGACGTCTACCGCGCCGTCGACGCCCTCATCCGCGAGCAGGGCTACGACAACCGGCACCGGGTCTACCCCGGCCGCGTGATCGCCCACCAGGTCGGCAAGGTCGAGTCGCGCCTGCCCAAGCGCATAGTCGCGGGCTTCGGCATCCGCTCCCTCCAGACCCTGTTCGGAGACCTCGTGGTCGAGCGCATGCACCACCGCTCACCCCTGTGGGCGGACGGCGACATCTCCGCCCACCCGGCGACCCCCGGCATGTGGGCGGTGGAGCCCCACATCGGCTTCCGCGACATGGGTGTGAAGTTCGAGGAGATCCTCGTCGTCACCGAAGACGACGCCTACTGGCTCGACGACGACCTGCCGCACGTCCGCCGGTGGAACAGCGGTTCCCGCGCCTCCCTGCCCACCGTCGGCGCCCCCACCCCCGGTTCCCTCACCACCGTCGGCGCCAGCGAGGAGACGACGACCGCATGAGCACCAGACCGCACCGCTACGCCACCGCCACCGACGGCCAGCGCCTGGCCGTCTACTCCTCCGGGGACCGCGCGAAGCCCACCCTCGTCCTCGTGCACGGCTACCCGGACAACGCCACTGTCTGGGACTCCCTCGTCGCCGAGCTCTCAACCGAATACCACGTCGCCACCTACGACGTCCGCGGCGCCGGGCGCTCCACCGCGCCCGACGACCGGTCCGGCTACCTGATGGACCAGCTCGCCGACGACCTGCGCACCGTCGTCGACACCGTCAGCCCCGACCGGCCGGTCCACCTGGTCGCGCACGACTGGGGCTCCATCCAGACCTGGCACGCCGTCACCGAGCCGAAGCACACGCACCGCTTCGCGTCCTTCACCTCGGTCTCCGGCCCCAACCTCGACCACGCGGGCCACTGGCTCCAGAAAGCCCCCGACGGGGTCCGCAACGTCCTGCGCCAGGCCGTGCGCTCCAGCTACATCGGCTTCTTCAGCACCCCCGGCCTGCCCGAGGCCGCCTGGCTCACCGGGGTCGGCGGTGCCGCCCTGGCCGGGCTGGAGCGCATCGGCGGCGGCCCCCGGGTGCCCGCCAAGCGCGCCACCCGCGACTACCTCAACGGCCTGGCCCTGTACCGGGCCAACATGCTCCGCCGCTTCACCAAACCCGCCGAGCGCCGCACGCACGTGCCGGTCCAGGCGCTGGCACCCACACACGACGCGTTCATGGTCGAGCAGGTGCAGTCCAACGCGGGGCGCTGGGTCGAGGACTTCCGCTTCCACCGCTTCAAGGGCGGCCACTGGTCCGTGCGCTCGAACCCCGCACCCGTCGCGCGGCGCGTGCGCGCCTTCGTCGAGGAGATCGAGTCCGGTGCCCCCCGCCCGGCCCGCAACCTCACCGCGCAGCAGGCCCGCCGCCACGGCGGCGCCTTCGCCGGACAGGTCGCCGTGATCACCGGTGCGGGCAGCGGCATCGGCCGGTGCCTGGCCTTCGAGCTGGCCGAGCGCGGGGCCCGGATCGTCGCGGTCGACATCAACACGCCGGCGGCCGAGCGCACCGCCGAACTCTGCTCCATGATCACGCCCGGCTCCAGCGCCCAGCGCGTGGACGTCACCGACTCCGCCGCCATGGACAAGCTCGCCGCGTGGGTGCGCGACGAGTACGGGGTCCCCGACCTGGTGGTCAACAACGCGGGTATCGGCGTGGCCGGGCCCTTCCTCGAAGCCAGCACCGAAGACCTCGAGCGGGTCGTCGACATCAACCTGTGGGGCGTGATCAACGGCTGCCGCGCCTTCGCCCCGATGATGGTCGCCTCCGGTGGGGGCGGCAGGATCGTCAACACGGCCTCCGCCGCCTCCTACCTGCCCTCACGCCTGTACGGCGCCTACTCGGCCACCAAGGCCGCGGTACTGGGACTCAGCCGCTCCCTGCGCGGCGAGCTCGCGGGGCAGGGCGTCAGTGTCACCGCCGTGTGCCCGGGTCTGATCAACACCGGGATCATCAGCAACGCCCGCCTCTCGGGGATGGGCGAGGTCTCCGGCGCCAAGGACCGGCTCAACCGCCTCTACCGGCTGCGCGGCTACACCCCCGAGAAGGCGGCCCGGCGCATCGCCGACGCCGTCGGGTCCGGCCCGGAGATCGTCCCGGTCACCGGTGAAGCGCACGTCGGCCTGGCCCTGTCCCGCCTGTCCCCGCGCGCCCTGCGGGGCTACGCCCGCCTCGCGCCGCCGCTGTAGCGCCGCACCGCCCCCTTTCCTCTGCCCACCTCGCTGCCACCCAGGAGGCCGATCATGACCACCGACCGCTCCACCTCCCCCAACTCCCCCACCCCAGACGTGGACGAACCCGACCGCCTCGTCCTGCACGCCCGCGACGTCCAGTTCGACTGGAGCGAGCTGGACCTGCACTGGATCCCGAACGAGCCCTTCGCCACCCACGTCATCAACGTGCTGCATCTGCTCCTGCCCGAGGGCGAGCGGTGGTTCGTGGAGGTCTTCAAGCAGGCCGTCCCGTACATCACCGACGACGGGCTCCGCGAACAGGTGCTCGGCTTCATCGGCCAGGAAGCCGTGCACGCCGAGGCGCACGCGGGCGTACTCGACCACATGGACGCCCACGGCCTGGACCCGCGCCCCTACGTCGAGCAGATCGCCTGGATGTTCCGGGTCGTCCTCGGCGACCGCGACCTGTCCGGGCCCCGCGAGTTCGCCTGGCTGCGCACCCGGCTGGCGGTCATCGCCGGGATCGAGCACTACACGGCCGTTCTGGGCCAGTGGGTGCTGGACGCCGAGAAGCTGGACGAGGTCGACACCGACCCCACCATGCTGGACCTGCTGCGCTGGCACGGCGCCGAAGAGGTCGAGCACCGCGCGGTCGCCTACGACCTGTACATGCACCTGGACGGCGGCTACCCGCGCCGCGCGGTCACGATGGGCGTGGCCGCCCTGGCCCTGGCGTCGCTGTGGGTGCGCGGGGTGCGCTTCCTCATCGCCAACGACCCCTACCTGAGGGGCAGGATCAACGGGCGCTCGCCCAAGGCCTCCTGGGCGCTGCGGGACGGCAAGCGCGGGCTGATCCCGCACCTGGGCCGTCTGGCCCGGGCCGTCCCCGAGTACCTGCACCGCAAGTACCACCCGGCGCACCACGGCTCCACCAGCCAGGCCGTCGCCTACCTGGCGGTCTCCCCCGCCGCCCGGGCCGCCGGCGCCGCAGAGCAAGGGGCCGCCCGGTGACCGGCGACCGCGACCGCGGGGTCGGGCACAGCTCCGAGTCCTACGCGAACCCGCGCTCCCCCGTCTCCCTGTTCGGCCGCGGGAAGCGCCCGGACCGGTTCATGCTGGCCCTGGAGCGGCTGGCCAAGCGCATCGAACCGGTCACCTCGACGTGGCGGCCGGGGCACCCCGTCCCGGATCCCTCCGGCGCCCTTCCGGTGCGGGTGACCCGCGTGCAGCGCCCCGCGGCGGATGTCGCGGTGCTCACCCTGGCCCCCGCCGAACCCGGTGCGTCCCTGCCCCGCTGGCAGCCCGGTCACCACGTGGACGTGGAGCTGGGCGACGGCGTGGTGCGGCAGTACTCCCTCAGCGGCGACCCGGCCGACCGCTCTTCCTACCGGATCGCGGTGCGCCGCATCGAGGGCGGTGCGGGTTCGGGGATGGCGCACAGGCTCACCGAGGGGGACACGGTCGGGTTGCGCGGCCCGCGCAACGCCTTCCCTCTCGCCCGCGCCGAGCGGTACCTGTTCGTGGCGGGCGGCATCGGGATCACCCCGATCCTGCCGATGGTGCGGGCGGCGCACAGCGCCGGCCGGGACTTCCGGTTCGTCTACACGGGCCGGAACCGGGAGAGCATGCCGTTCCAGGATGAGCTGCCCGAGGGCGCGGGAGTGTTCGTGCGCCCCGACGACGAGTACGGGACCCCGGACGCAGAGGAGATCCTGGCCGGCCTCACCCCGGGCACGGCCGTGTACGTGTGCGGTCCCGCACCGCTGATCAACGCGCTGCGGGAACGGGCGCCCCTCGGCACCCCGTTCTTCTCCGAGCGGTTCTCACCGGCGCCCATCGCGGACGGCCGCCGGTTCGAGGTGCGGCTGGGCCGCTCCGGCCCGGTGCTCTCGGTCCCGGAGGACGAGTCGGCGCTGGACGCGGTGCGGAAGGTGCGCCCCGAGACCGCCTACTCCTGCCGTCAGGGCTTCTGCGGCACCTGCCGGGTGGGGCTGTTGGAGGGCGTGCCCGACCACCGCGACCGGCCCACCGGCGGATCGCCGCGCGGCGGGGAGTTCGCCTTGTGCGTCTCCCGAGCCGACGAGGGGGAACGGCTGGTGCTGGACCTGTGAGGTGGTGCGGGGCGCGATAGTTTCGGGGAGAGGACGGATTCGAGCAAGCCCGCGAGGGCTCGGGAGGTTTCGACAACGGTGGTGTCCCACAGGGCCGACCGTCACCAGGCGCGGGTGACGGTTCCGGCGGGCCCGGTCCCTACGCCGGGTACCGAGCGGCGACGACGCCGCATGGCGCCACACGAACGCAGGGAGGACCTGATCCGGACGGCGCTGCGCGTGTTCGCGCGGCGCCCGCCGGGTGACGTCACCCCCGAGGAGATCGCCGAGGAGGCCGATGTCTCCCGGGCACTGGTCTACCGCTATTTCCCCAACATGGCGGAGCTGCGGCGGGCCGCGCTGGAACAGGCCATGTCGGAGCTCATGCCGAGGCTGGTCCCGCCCGACGACCTGCCGCCGCTGGAGCAGCTGCGGCTCGCACTGCGGACCTTCATCGACTTCGCGGACTCCTACGAACCGTCCTACACCGCCCTGCTGAACGGGGGCTCGGTGATCGCGACGGAGGAGACCGAAGCGGAGATCGACCGGGTCCGTGACGGTGTGCGGACCCTGATCCTGGAGCGGGTGGGCATCAGCACCCCCTCGCCCCGGCTGGTGCTGGCCCTGCGCTGCTGGGTGTCGGCGGTGGAGACCGCGGTGATGTTCTGGCTGCGCGACCGGGAGATGTCCCGGAACGAGCTGGCGGACTGGCTGCTCGACCAGCTCGCCGCCATGCTGATCGCCGCCGGGGGCCCGATGGAGGAGCTGGAGGAGCTGGCCGCCCACGCGGAGTGAGCTCCGGGGGAGGCCGGGCTCCGCGGGGCCGGAACTCCTTGGCCCTCCGCTGAGCCCCGCGGGTCGGCGGCCACCCCGGACACACGAAAGGCCCCATCCTGTGGATGGAGCCTGGTGATCGCGTACCCCCGAGCGGATTCGAACCGCCGTTACCGCCTTGAGAGGGCGGCGTCCTAGGCCACTAGACGACGGGGGCCTAGTCGGTGCGAGCTGAACCGTGAAACCACGATACCCACTCGAACCGGACACCGGTGGCGCGCACCGGCCAGAAAGAAAGCTTCCCACGTGTGGAAGCCACTTCCCGTTGGTACCCCCGAGCGGATTCGAACCGCCGTTACCGCCTTGAGAGGGCGGCGTCCTAGGCCACTAGACGACGGGGGCGCACCTGGGTCGAAGACCCGTGCCGATCGCGGTGAACCGCGATCATGCGCTGGCCTACCAGGACTCGAACCTAGACTAACTGAACCAGAATCAGCCGTGCTGCCGATTACACCATAGGCCAATGCTTTGAGAGGACCCGGTAGCTTCTCGCTGCCCTGTCCCCCTCGGCGACGTGTTTAACTCTAGCGGACATTCTGAGTGCTCGCGAACGGAAACCGGGGTGACCGGGCTGTGGGCCCGGCCACCCCGCCCCGATCAGCCCTCCTGGCCGGCCTTCTCCTCGGCGCGCAGGCGCTCCAGAGCGGCCTCCAGGCGCGCCTGGACCCGCTCTCGGCCGAGCAGCTCCAGGGACTCGAACAGCGGCAGGCCCACGGTCCGTCCCGTGACGGCCACGCGGACCGGCGCCTGGGCCTTGCCCAGCTTCAGGCCGAGCGTGGCCCCGGTCTCCTCGGTGGCGGCCTTGAGGTCGTCCGCTGCCCACACCAGCTCGGGGTCGGCGTAGCGCGCCAGAGCGGCCTCCACCATCTCCTTGCCGACACCGGGCTTCATCGCCTTGCGCCAGCTCTTCTCGTCCTCGACCGGCTCCCCTAGGAACAGGAAGTCCACGTTGGGGACGATCTCGCTGAGGACCGCCACGCGGCTCTGGGCCAGCGGAGCGACGGCGGCGAAGACCTCGGGGTCGTAGTCGGCGGCGTCCCACGGGGTGTTCTTCCCGGTGAGCCACGGCTGGCAGCGCTCGATGAAGTCCTCGACGCCCAGTTCCCGGATGTACTCACCGTTGAAGGCCCGCAGCTTCTTCTCGTCGAAGAAGGCGCTGGAGCTGTTGACGTCCTGGATGCGGAACAGCGGCACCATCTCGGGCCACGGCATGATCTCGCGGTCGTCTCCCGGTGCCCAGCCCAGCAGCATCAGGTAGTTGACCATCGCCTCGGCGAGGTAGCCCTCCTCCTGGTAGGACTCCAGGGCGACCTTGTCACGGCGTTTGGACAGCTTCTTTCGCTGCTCGTTGACGATGACGGGCAGATGCGCCCACACCGGCGGGGTCAGGCCCAGCGCCTCCCACAGCAGCTGCTGCTTGGGGGTGTTGGACAGGTGCTCCTCCCCGCGGATGACGTGCGTGATCCGCATCTCCACATCGTCGAGGACGTTGGCCAGAACGAACAGCGGGGAGCCGTCGGCGCGGGCGACCACGAAGTCCTCGATGGACGCGTGGTCGAACTCCACGCGGCCGCGGACCTGGTCGTCCACGACCGTCGGGCCGCCCTCCGGGACCCGGAAGCGCAGCGCGCGGCCCGGCCCGGGCACCAGGCCGCGGTCGCGGCAGAAGCCGTCGTAGCCCAGGTTCGGGTTGTCGCGCCGCTCCTGCACCTGCTCGCGGGTGCAGTCGCAGTAGTAGGCGCGCCCGGAGCGGTAGAGGTCCTGCGCGCTCTCGCGGTGCTGGTCGACGTAGGCCGACTGGTAGTAGGGACCTTCGAAGTGCGGGTCCTCGGAGTCGATACCGATCCAGGCCATCGCGCGGATGATGCCGTCGGTCCACTCGGGACGGTTGCGTGCGGCGTCGGTGTCCTCGATGCGCAGCACCATGCGGCCCTCGGGCTGCTGTTGGGCCAGCGCCCAGTTGAAGAGCGCGGAACGTGCGCCACCGACGTGGAACATGCCCGTGGGGGAAGGGGCGAAGCGGGTACGAATCGGAGTCTCAGTCACGGACCCCAGGGTATCCGCGGCACGGGATGACCTGTGGGAAGTCCCGGAACCGCGGTGGACGGAACCGCTGACCGGCTGAGGACCAAGGGCAGCCCGGCAGCGGACCAGGGTCGGCCAGCGGCGGTCAGGGGTTGATCGGCAGCGGTCGGGCGTGCATCGGACCCAGCCCGTACTCTCGGGAGAGGGCGTCGGCGAAGCCCGCGGCGATCTTGATCTCGCCGTCGTCGTTGGGGTGGGTGCCGTCGTAGGTGTCCGTGACCACGTCCCAGTCCTCCGCCTTTGCCAGGTCGAAGCTGGCGACCGGGGAGCGTTCGGTGGACAGCTCCTCGGCCAACGAGCGCACGAGCTCGTTGTAGACGTACACGCGCAGCGCGAATCCGTCGTCGGTGTCGGCGAGCGCGATCGGCAGCGCCTCGGCGATGAGGATCCGGATGCCGGGGTTGGCCGCGCGGGCGCCCTCCACGTAAGTGCGCAGACGCTGTTCCATGTCGGCGGCGGTGATCGGGTACACGAGGTCGTTGAGGCCGATCATCACGCACAGGACGTCCGGCCGGTGGAACAGCACGTCCCGGTGGATGGTGGTGGCGGCGTCGGCCAGGGTGCGGCCCCAGCGTGCGTTGTGGTCCTGGTCGAAGTCCGGGTCCCGGTACTCGACGGTTCCGGGGTCGCCCTCGTCGGGTTCGCCGCCGCTGAGCTCCGGCGGGACGATCTGCTCCGGGGTGGCGGGGGCGGTGAAGGGGCCGACGAAGTCCAGTCCCTCGACGTGCGGTTCCAGGTGGTTCCACAGGTGGAAACGCCAGGTCCAGTCGCCGTCGGCGCCCTGGGTCATGGAGTCCCCGGCCAGCATCAGGCGCACCTGGCTCTGCCCCCGGTCCGATGGGGTCTCGGGCTCGGAAGGGCGTTCGGGCTCGTCGGGCCCGGGGCGGGTCAGCATCCACAGGCCCGAACCCAGGAGGGCCAGGACGAGCGTGAGGACGCTCGCGAAGAACGCGGGTCGGACGTAACTGCGTCGCCGGGACAAGTGATCAGACCTTCCGCTCGGCGGGACGGTGCCGCACGCACCGTCCCCGGGTTCGGGCGTGTTCGGCGTTCACGCCCTGGGGCCGCACACGGCGCGGGCCCGTGCGCGGCCCTCATCTGCTCGTCAGTCCCGGGTGACCACCCGGTTGCTGATGGTGCCCAGGCGCTCCACGGTGACGGCGACCTCCTGGCCGACCTCGACGGGGCCCACGCCGGCGGGGGTGCCGGTCAGGAGCACGTCACCCGGGAGCAGGGTCATGAACGAGGTGACATAGGAGATGATGCCCGGGATGTCATGGATGAACTGTGACGTACGCCCGTCCTGTCGGGTCTCACCGTCGACGGTGGTGGTGACCGCGAGGTCTTGGGCCTCCTCGATGCTCAACCCGGTGGTGATCCACGGGCCGATCGGGCAGAAGGAGTCGAACCCCTTGGCCCTGGTCCACTGCTTGTCCTGCTTCTGCAGGTCCCGGGCGGTGACGTCGTTGGCGACGGTGTAGCCGAGGATGACGTCCTTGGCCCGCTCCCGGGGTACCTCGCGGCAGGGCCGGGAGATGACGATGGCCAGCTCGCCCTCGAAGTCGACCCGCTCCGAGACCGTCGGATAGAAGATGGGGTCGTGCGGCCCGGAGACCGCGGTGGACGGCTTGAGGAAGACCACCGGCTCTTCGGTGGACTCCCCGGTGATGTCCTTCATCTCGGCGACGTGCTCGGCGTAGTTCTTGCCGATGCACACCACCTTGGTGGGCAGGACCGGTGACAGTAGGCGCACGTCGGCGAGCTTGGCCCGCTCACCGGTGAGTTTGATGTCCCCTAGCAACGGGTGGCCCGTCAGTCGGGCGACGAAGTCCTCCCCCGTGTCCGTGTCCGTCTCGACCAGGCCGAACCCGACCTCATCACCGGCCGCGAACCTCGCGATACGCACCTGTTGCCTCCCAGCAGCCCTGCTTGACTCGCTCTTGCCGCTTGCAGCGTAGCGGCGAAGGGGCAGGTCCTGCCCAGGCGCCTCCGCGCACACGCCGCAGAAGCGGGTACTGGTGAGGGTTGGGACGGTGAAGACAAACAACCGAAGCCGTGACACACCAATACTTCCTGGGGCGCTGCTTGGCCCTCTGTGGGGGCGATCTCTGGCATGCTGGGTGCGTTGTCCGAAGCTCTCGGGAGCTGTCCGCTCCGGGAGCAGGCGGCTCGCCCAGGTGGGCGAGAACACCGCCCAGGGTGGCTGTCATGACACCCGGCCACCCCGTGGGAACGCCTTTCCCGACCGCATCCGGTCGGCGCGTCCCCGCGGCCGTCGGAAGGCGCCGGAGGCCCCGCCTCCTCCGCCGGGGACCGTCGGTACCGCCGTCCACCGTCGAGAGGTTGAGCCTCGTGCCCCGCAAAGCTTCCCGCGCCAAGCACCGCCGACCGCGCAGGTACCCCATGGGTCTCGCGCTCGGCCTGTGCCTGGTTTCGGGTGCCTCCGCCGTGCTGATGGTCAGCGTGCCCGAGCCCGACGCCGACCCGGATTCTCCGCAGGAGACCTCCGCGGGCGGCCCCGTAGGAGACGGGGTGCCCGAAGAGGACGGCCGCCGCCACCCGACCCCCGACCCCTCCGCCGACTCCGAGGCGGGGGCGGACGGCCCCTCCCCCAGCCCGTCACCGGAAGAGGACGACGAGGAGGACCTCCCGGTCCTGCAGCGTTCGGTGGAGGAGGAGGTCGACTCCGCGGACGGCGAGATGGAGGTCATGGAGGGTGAGAGCGAGGTCATGGGCGAGGGTTCGCTGACCACCTTCGCCGTCGAGGTCGAGGAGGGCCTGCCCGGGGACAACGACGACTTCGTCGAGGCGGTCGAGGAGATCCTGGGCGACCCGCGCAGCTGGGGCGAGGACGGCGACCGCTCGCTGCAGCGGGTGGACGGCGACGACGCCGACATCCGGGTCCTGCTGGCCGCACCGGACACGGTGGACAGCATGTGCGCGCCTCTCCAGACCAACGGGTTCGTGTCCTGCGCCAACGGCAACCGCGCCATCATCAACCAGAACCGCTGGGTGTCGGGCGTCGAGCACTTCGAGGACGACCTGGAGACCTACCGGATCTACCTGATCAACCACGAGGTCGGCCACACCTTCGGGCACGGCCACGTGGACTGCCCCGGCGACGGCGAGCCCGCCCCGGTGATGCAGCAGCAGACCCTGGGCCTCCAGGGCTGCGAGCCCAACGGCTGGGTGGACCCTTAGGCCCCGTCGGGAGCGATCCGGCACGTCCCCGCCGCAACCAATCCGGTACGGGCCGCGCAACGAAGAAGACACAACGAATGGTTCGCGGGCACAGCAGTGTTCCCCCTGAGGCGGGGCGCTTCTAGTGTGTTCCGGATCCGGCCCCACCGCGACCGGGGCCGCCCGTCGTCTGCGCGGGGCCCTGCACCCCGCGCCGTAGTCCGCCCGCCCCGCACCGGGCGAGAGAGTGAGGCCGCATGTGTGATTGCCGCAAGCCCCGTTCCGAGTCCGTCCTTCCCGAGGTGACCAGGCGCTCCGCATTCGGTGCCGTCGGCGGCGGCGCCCTGGTGGGGGTGGTGACGGCCTGCGGCGGCGACCAGGCCGCCGACGACGGAAACGGAACCGATGGCGGGAACGGCGGCGGGGAGCCCGGTGACGCGGACGGCCCCATCGCCACCACCGACGAGGTCCCGGTCGGCGAGGGCACCATCTTCAGCGATCACGAGGTGGTCGTCACCCAGCCCGAGGAGGGCACCTTCCGGGCCTTCTCCACCAGCTGCACGCACGAGGGCTGCCCGGTGGACGAGGTCGCCGACGGGGAGATCGCGTGCCCCTGCCACGGCAGCCGGTTCTCCATCGAGGACGGGTCCCCCACCGAGGGCCCCGCGGACAGCCCCCTCCAGGAGGTCGAGATCCGCGTCGACGGCGAGGACATCGTCCTCGCCTGAGTCGTCCCGCGACCCGAGGGGCGCTGGGACCGCGGTGTCGGCCCGGCGCCCCCTCTTCGTTCCCTCTGCGTTCGCCCCGTCCGGTGGTGGGTGGGGACACGCCCCGGCGTCTTCAGGGGCCAGACGGCCGGGAGCGGGATTCCGGCGCGGGTCAGCCCTGCGGGTAGCCCTGCTGCCGGAGCCCGAAGGTGATGGCCTGCTCCAGCGCCACCCAGGAGGCGTCCACGACGTTCGGGCCCACACCCACCGTCGTCCACTCCGTCACTCCGTCGCTCATGGAGACGAGGATCCGGGTGATGGCGTTGGTGCCGGAGGTGCCCTCCAGGATGCGGACCTTGTAGTCGGTCAGCTCCAGCCCGCCCAAGGCCGTGTAGACGTTCTCCATCGAACTCCGCAGCGCCCGGTCCAGGGCGTTGACGGGACCGTTGCCCTCGGCGGTGGCGATGACGCGCTCGCCCTTGACCCGGAGCTTCACGGTGGCCTCGGTGAGGCTCTCGTAGTCGCTGGACAGCGGGCTGGCGCCGGCGGCCGGACGGCGTTCGGTGATGACCCGCCAGGACTCGGTCTCGAAGTAGCGGACCGGCTCGCCGAGCTCCTCGCGCAACAGCAGCTCCAGGGAGGCGTCGGCCGCCTCGAAGCTGTAGCCGGACAGTTCGAGGCCCTTGACCCGCTCCACGACCCGGCCGGACAGGGCTCGGTCGCCGGACAGGTCCACACCCAGCTCCTCGGCCTTGAGCTCGATCGACGCGCGCCCGGCCATGTCGGAGACGAGCATGCGCATGCGGTTGCCGACCAGTGCGGGGTCGGTGTGCTGGTACAGGTCGGGGTCGACCTTGATCGCCGAGGCGTGCAGCCCGGCCTTGTGGGCGAAGGCGGACACCCCCACGTAGGGCTGGTGGGTGTCGGGGGCGAGGTTGACGATCTCGGCGATGGCGGTGGCCACGCGGGTCATCTCGGCCAGGCAGCCTTCGGGGAGTACCTCGCGGCCGTACTTGAGGCTGAGCGCTCCGGCCACGGAGAAGAGGTTGGCGTTGCCCACGCGCTCGCCGTAGCCGTTGGCGGTGCACTGCACGTGCGTGGCGCCGGCGTCCACGGCGGCGAGGGTGTTGGCGACCGCGCAGCCGGTGTCGTCCTGGGCGTGGATGCCGAGGCGGGCACCGGTTGCTTCCAGGACCTCGGTGACCACGCGGGTGATGTCGCTGGGGAGCATGCCGCCGTTGGTGTCGCACAGGACCACGACGTCCGCTCCGGCTCCGGCGGCGGCGCGGACGACGGACAGTGCGTACTCGGGGTTGTGGTGGTAGCCGTCGAAGAAGTGCTCGCAGTCCACGAACACGCGCTGGCCGTGCTCGACCAGGTGCGAGACGGTATCGGCGACCATGGCGAGGTTCTCGTCGAGGGTCGTGCGCAGGGCCTTTTCGACGTGTCGGTCGTCACTCTTGGCGACAAGGGTGACGACCGACGCGCCGCTGTCGCGCAGAGCGGCCACCTGCGGGTCGTCGGCGGCCTGCACACCGGCCCGGCGGGTCGCGCCGAACGCGGTGAGTCGCGCGTGTTCCAGCGTGAGCTCTTGTGAAGCCCGCTGGAAGAACTCGGTGTCCTTGGGGTTGGAGCCGGGCCAGCCCCCCTCGATGAACGCCACCCCGAAGTCGTCCAGCAGCTTCGCGATGGCCAGCTTGTCGGAGACCCGCAGGTTGATCCCCTCGCGCTGAGCTCCGTCGCGCAGCGTGGTGTCGAAGACGTGGAAAGTGTCGTCCCTCATGGGTGGAACTCCCGAAGGTGGATGCTGTGTATGGCGGTCCCGACCAATAAAAAAGACCCCTCGTGGACACGAGAGGTCAGCGCGCTGGCAGGGTCCGGATTCTTCCCTGCGTCATCGCGGGAAGTCGTCAGCCAGCGCGCCCCGAAATAATGAGTACCTGGGACAGCATGCGGCCAGTGTGCCATACGGCGGCCGGTGAGACGCAGCTCGGAGCCCAAATGTCTCACTGTCTGAGACATAAGTTTCTCAGACCGGACACTTGCGGAGCTTCCGAACAACGCGGGAGGGCCGCCCGGTCGTTACCGGACGGCCCTCGGGAAGGCGTCAGCGGTCAGCTAGAACGTGGTGATCCAGCCGTGCTTGTCGGTGCGCAGGCCGGTCTGCAGGCCCACCAGCTCCTCGCGCAGGCGCATGGTGACCGGGCCGGGCTGGCCGTCGCCGACGGTGAACTCGCCGTCGTCGCTCTTGACGTGGCCGACGGGGGTGATCACGGCCGCGGTGCCGCAGGCGAAGACCTCGGTCAGCTCGCCGGACTCGGCCGCGGTCTTCCACTCCTCGATGGAGATCGGCTCCTCCTCCGCCGGGATGCCCAGGTCCGGGGCGAGGGTCAGCAGCGACTCGCGGGTGATGCCCGGCAGCAGGGTCCCGGTCAGCGGCGGCGTGCGCAGGCGGGCGTTCTCGCCCTCGCCGAACACGAACCACAGGTTCATGCCGCCCATCTCCTCGACCCAGCGGTGCTCGCGGGCGTCGAGCCACACGACCTGGTCGCAACCCTTCTCGACCGCCTGGGCCTGGGCCAGGAAGCTCGCGGCGTAGTTGCCCGCGAACTTGGCGGCGCCGGTACCGCCCGGGGCGGCGCGGGTGAAGTCCTTGGACAGCCAGACCGTCACCGGCTGGACGCCGCCGGAGAAGTACGAGCCCACCGGCGAGGCGATGAGCATGTAGATGTAGGTGCGTGACGGGTGGTTGACCCCGAGGCCGACGTCCGTGGCGATCATGAACGGCCGCAGGTACAGGCTGAAGTACTCCTTGGACGGGACCCACTCCCCGTCGTGCTCGAGCAGGAGCTCGATCGACTTGAGGAAGAGCTCCTCGGGAAGCTCCGGCATCGCCATGCGCGCCGCGCTCTTGTTGAAGCGGGCCGCGTTGGCCTCGGGTCGGAACGAGGCGAGCGTGCCGTCCGGGTGGCGGTAGGCCTTGAGCCCCTCGAAGATCTCCTGCGCGTAGTGGAGAGCGGCCGTGGCCGGGTCCAGGGTCAGCGGGCCGTACGGCTCCAGCTGGGCGTCGTGCCAGCCCTTGCCCTCGGTGTAGCGGATGGTCACCATGTGGTCGGTGAACACCTGACCGAACCCGGGGTTCTCCAGCAGTGCCTCGCGTTCCTGCGGGGTCTTCCGCTGGCCGGAGGGCTGGATGTCGAACGTCAAGCCAGTGGTGGTGGCGTTGTTGTTCATATTGTCGGTGGTCCTCTCGGGTGCAACGGGTCGGCAGCGCCGCCGACCTGGGATCTAGTCTGTCGGATCAGCGCACCCGTCGCCAGACCGGATCCACACACAGGCAGCGGGCGCGCGGTTCAGAGCGCGCCCGCTGGCGTGTCACAGCTGGCTGTGTCGGCTGGCCGCGCTCCGGAAAGGCAGGGCCGACCGTGGTCGCGTCAGCCCTGCTCGGCTACTCGCGCGGCGAGGTCGTCGCCGATCTGGGTGGTGGACCGGACCGCGTCGTCGGCCGCACGGGTCTTCAGGTCCGCGGAGACCGCGGCCTCGACCCGGCGGGCGGCCTCGGGCGCTCCCAGGTGGTCCAGCATGGTCGCGGCGGAGAGCACGGTGGCGGTCGGGTCCGCCTTGCCCTGGCCTGCGATGTCCGGCGCGGAGCCGTGGACCGGCTCGAACATGCTGGGGAAGGTGTTGTCCGGGTTGATGTTTCCGCTGGCGGCCAGCCCGATGCCGCCGGTGATGGCGGCGCCGATGTCGGTGATGATGTCGCCGAACAGGTTGTCGGTGACGACCACGTCGAAGCGGCCGGGCTGGTTGACGAAGAACATCGCGGCGGCGTCGACGTGGCAGTAGTCCACGGAGACCTGCGGGTACTCGGCGCCGACCTCCTTGACCGCGCGCTGCCACAGGTCGCCCGCGTAGGTGAGGACGTTGTCCTTGTGCACCAGGGTCAGTTGCTGGCGGGGGCGGGCCGCGGCCTTCTCGAAGGCGTAGCGGACCACGCGCTCGACGCCGAAGCGGGTGTTCACGCTGTCCTGGGTGGCGATCTCGTGCCGGGTCCCCTTGCGGAGCACGCCGCCGGCGCCCGCGTAGGGGCCTTCGGTGCCCTCGCGCACGACCAGCATGTCGATGTCCTCGGGGCTCACGCCCGCCAGGGGGCTGTCCACGCCGGGGTACAGGCGCACGGGGCGCAGGTTGACGTAGTGGTCGAAGTCGAAGCGCAGGCGCAGGAGCAGGCCGCGCTCCAGGACCCCGCTGGGCACGGACGGGTCGCCGACCGCGCCCAGGTAGATGGCCTCCTGCTGGGCTAGCTCGGCGGCGACCGAGTCGGGCAGCGTCTCACCGGTGCGGTGCCAGAGCTTGGCACCCAGTTCGTACTCGGTGGTCTCGACGGCCAGGTCGAACTGGGAGGCCGCGACCTCCAGCACCTTGAGGCCTTCGGCGACCACCTCGGAGCCGATCCCGTCGCCGGGGATGACGGCCAGTTTCACGGTGCGCGCTGCCATACGGACTGCCTCTAACTCAGACGTGGTCCCACCGATGATTTCTCACATGGCGAGATAAGATGAACAGTAGGTGAGACAACTGTACCGGCCCCGCGGACCGGCGCCGCCGCCCCACCTCCTGCGAGCTCCGAGAGCGGGCCCTCTGACCGGATCTGGAGCTCAGGCGAATCCCGGACTCTAGTCGCGGCGGTTGATCGCGTCCTGCAGGGCGCGGGCGATCTCGTCGTCGGTGTCGGGCGTGGACGGGTACTCGATCATGTCGTACATGTGACTCTCCGGATGCACTGCGCGACGGCGGGAGCTCACGGCTCGGCCGTCGGCGTTGGACGGTGACATGCGTCCGAGGTCTCGCGGCGATCGGTGCCGGACAGGCCTCTGCGGGCGCGGAACGTGGGCGACGTTGTCCACGGGAGAAGCAGGAGCTCGTCCCGGCGGGGTCGTCTGCCGGGGTCGCCGTCGCGGATTCCTGTGGGAGTCGGCTAGGCGATGGACCGCGGTTCCGGCGGTGGGGCCGAAACCACTGGCTCCTAGGACGTCAGAATATCGGATGTCCAACTATATGACCAGTGCTTCTCACAGTGTGAGACGATTTTGCGTCGCCGCAGTTCACAGCCGACAAGCACACCCGGCGAACCATGACAAAAGGGCCGTGCCACCCGAGATGGCACGGCCCTGAAGCGAGGGGACCCGCAGGCCCCGGTTGGGGACGCTAGTCCTCCAGGTCGATCTGGCGGGTGATCTCGGCCTCGATCTCGGTGGAGATCGAGTTCAGGATGTCGTCCGGCACCGCCGAGTCCACGGTCAGGGCGATCAGGGCCTTGCCGCCCTCCTGGTCCCGGATGACCTGCATCCCGGCGATGTTGACCTCGGAGTCGCCGAGCAGCGCACCGACGATACCGACGATACCGGGGCGGTCGTCGTAGGAGAGGAACACCATGTGCTCCTCGAGGTCGATCTCCATCGTGTAGTTGTTGATCTCCACCAGCTTCTCGAACTGGCGGGGACCGGTCAGCGTCCCCGACGCCGACACCCGGGTGCCGTCGGCCAGCACACCGCGCACGGAGATCAGGTTCCGCCAGTCGCTGCTGTCGTCGCTCGTGACGAGGTTGACCTCGACACCGCGCTCCTTGGCGAGCAGCGGAGCGTTCACGAAGGTCACCGCGTCCTCGACCACGTCGGTGAACACACCCTTGAGCGCGGCCAGCTCCAGGACCTTCACGTCGTGCTGGGCGATCTCGCCGCGCACCTCGACGTCGATCCGGGCGGCGAGCGCGCCGGCGAGGGAGGTGAAGACCCGGCCGAGCTTCTCGGTGAGCGGCAGGCCCGGCTTGATCTCCTCGGCCACACCGGTGCCCTGCACGTTCACCGCGTCCGGAACGAACTCGCCCGACAGGGCCAGCTTCACCGAACGGGCGACCTGCGTACCCGCCTTCTCCTGCGCCTCGTTGGTGCTCGCACCCAGGTGCGGCGCCACGACGACGTTGTCGAGCCCGAACAGCGGGCTGTCGGTGGTGGGCTCCTTGGCGAACACGTCGATGCCCGCACCGGCCACACGGCCGTCCTTGAGCGCCCGGTAGAGGGCTTCCTCGTCGAGGATGCCGCCGCGCGCGGCGTTGATGACCCGCACCGAGGGCTTGACCTTGCTCAGCGCATCGTCGCCGATCAGGCCCAGCGTGTCCTTGTTCTTGGGCAGGTGGATGGAGATGAAGTCGCTGCGCTCGAGCAGCTCGTCCAGGGTGACCATCTCGACGCCGATCTGGGCGGCGCGGGCGGGCTGCACGAACGGGTCGTAGGCGATGACCTTCGTGCCGAAGGCCAGCAGGCGCTGGGCTACCAGGGCGCCGATCCGGCCGAGGCCGACGACGCCGACGACCTTCTCGTAGAGCTCCACACCCGTGTACTGGGACCGCTTCCACTCACCGTTGATGAGCGCGTTGTGCGCGGGAGCGGTGTTGCGGGCGCTGGCGAGGAGGAGGTTGATGGCCTGCTCGGCGGCGCTGATGATGTTGGAGGTGGGGGCGTTGACCACCAGCACGCCGGCCTTGGTGGCGGCGTCCACGTCCACGTTGTCGAGCCCCACACCCGCGCGGGCGACGACCTGGAGCCGACTGGCCGCGGCGACCGCTTCGGCGTCGACCTGGGTGGCGCTGCGGACGATGAGGGCGTCGACACCGGCCAGGGCCGGGAGCAGCTGGGACCGGTCGGCACCGTCCACATGGCGCACTTCGAAATCGTCTTCGAGAAGCGCGATTCCTGCAGGCGAGAGCTTTTCCGCGACGAGTACGACGGGTTTGGTCACAACGGTTCCTTTTCGGGTGGTGCGACCCGATCGCGCAGGTGGAGGCTGCTGCCCGGATCGGGAGTGACGGCCGGTCCAAAGTCTACTAGCGGAGTAGGGAAGCCCTTCGGGCGGAGTGCCTCCACCGGGCGAAAGAAGTCTCACCCCGGTGACAGCCGGCCGGACGCTCCCTCCCCCGCACGCCGCCGGGGCGGGGCGTGTGCCCCGCCCCGGCGGCGTGTGTACTACTGCTAAGCCTTGAGCCAGCTCATCAGGGGGCGCAGTTCGGCGCCCACCTTCTCGATCTGCTCGTTCTGCTCGGCCTCACGACGCTTCTTGAAGGTCGGCTGACCGGCGTCGAACTCGTCCATCAGCTCCTTGGCGTAGGTCCCGTCCTGGACCTCGCGCAGGATCTTGCGCATCTCCTCGCGGGTCTGCTCGGTGATGAGGCGCGGGCCGCGGGTGTAGCCGCCGTACTCGGCGTTGTCCGAGACCGACCAGTTCATCTTGGAGAGGCCGCCCTCGTACATGAGGTCGACGATCAGCTTGACCTCGTGGAGGCACTCGAAGTAGGCGATCTCCGGCTGGTAGCCCGCCTCGACGAGGGTGGCGAAACCGGCCTTGACCAGCTCCTCGGTGCCGCCGCACAGCACGGCCTGCTCACCGAACAGGTCGGTCTCGGTCTCCTCGGTGAAGGTGGTCTTGATGGCCCCGGCCTTGGTGCCGCCGATGCCCTTGGCCCAGGACAGCGCCAGGTCCCAGGCCTGTCCGCTGTCGTCCTTCTCCACCGCGACCAGGCAGGGCACGCCGCGCCCGGCCTCGTACTGGCGGCGGACCAGGTGGCCCGGGCCCTTGGGGGCGACCATGGCGACGTCGACGCCGTCGGGGGCCTTGACGAGGCCGTAGCGGATGCTGAACCCGTGGGCGAAGAACAGGGCGTTGCCCGACTCGAGGTTCGGCAGGATCTCGTTGGCGTACAGGTCCCGCTGGATGTGGTCGGGGACCAGGATCATGATGACGTCGGCCTCGCGGGTGGCCTCGGCGGGGGTGAGGACGCGCAGGCCCTCTTCCTCTGCCTTGGCCCGGCTCTTGGAGCCCTCGGCCAGACCGATCCGCACGTCCACGCCCGAGTCCCGCAGCGACAGCGCGTGCGCGTGACCCTGGCTGCCGTAACCGATCACGGCGACCTTCTTGCTCTGGATGAGCGCGAGGTCCGCGGCGTCGTCGTAGTACATCTCTGCTGCCACTTGGGGTTACTCCTTGTTTCTCACGTTCTTTGGGGCGGGGGGAGGGCCGTCCGTCCGTGCCCGGACAGCCTTTCAGCTCGAGCGGGGCTCCTGTACCGCTTTCTGATGCCGGGTCAGGCGCTGCGGTCGACCGCCCGAAGGGAGCGGTCGGTGATCGAGCGGGGCCCCCTGCCCAGGGCGACCAGCCCTGACTTCACCAGTTCCCGGATCCCGAAGGGTTCCAGGTTCTTGACCAGGGCATCGAGCTTCTCGGGGTCGCCGGTGGCCTCGATGACGACGACGTCCGGGCTGACGTCCACGACGTGTGCGCGGAAGAGCTCGGCCGTCTGAAGCACATGGGTGCGGCTCGACGCGTCGGCTTTCACCTTGACCAGGAGCAGCTCGCGCTGCACCGACGCGGTGGTGTCCATCTCCACGATCTTGACGACGTTGACCAGCTTGTTGAGCTGTTTGGTCACCTGCTCCAAGGGGTGGAGGTCGCAGTTGACCGCGATCGTCATCCGGGACAGTCCGGGGTACTCAGTGGTGCTGACACTGAGCGAGTCGATGTTGAACCCACGACGGGAGAAGAGGGCGGAGGCTCGGGCCAGGATGCCCGGGGTGTCCTCGACCAGAACGGATAGCGTGTGACGGCTCATGGTGGTTCGGCCTATCTCCTCTAGTCCTCGTGTTCCCAGTTCGGCGCCATGTCGCGCGCGTACTGGATCTGGTCGTTGCTGACACCGGGTCCGACCATGGGCCAGACCATGGCGTCGTGGTTCACGGTGAAGTCGACGACGACGGGGCGGTCGTTGATGGCCATGGCCTTCTCGATCGTCGCGTCGATGTCCTCGGGGCGCTCGCAGCGCAGGCCGACGCAGCCGTAGGCCTCGGCGAGCGTCACGAAGTCGGGGATGCGGACCTTCTCGTCCATCGGGGAGGTCTGCAGGTCCGTGTTGGAGTAACGGCCCTCGTAGAAGAGGGTCTGCCACTGGCGGACCATGCCCAGGTTGCCGTTGTTGACCACCGCGACCTTGATCGGGATGCCCTCGACGGCGCAGGTGGCGAGCTCCTGGTTGGTCATCTGGAAGCAGCCGTCGCCGTCGACCGACCACACGACGCGGTCCGGGTCGCCGACCTGGGCGCCCAGGGCCGCCGGGACGGAGAAGCCCATGGTGCCGAGCCCGCCGGAGTTGACGAAGGCGCCGGGGCGCTCGTAGTCGATGAACTGTGCGGCCCACATCTGGTGCTGGCCGACGCCGGCGACGTAGGTGGCCTCGGAGCCGACCATCTGGCCGAGGCGCTGGATGACCAACTGCGGCGACAGGCTTCCGTCGTCGGGGGCGTCGAAGCCCTTGGGGTAGTTGGCGCGGAACTGGTTGAGCCGGTTCCACCAGGCCTCGTACTCGCCCGTGCGGCCCTTCTCCTGGTCGGCCCGGACCGCCACGACCAGGTCGGCGAGGACCTCGCGGCAGTCGCCGACGATGGGCACGTCCGCGTGGCGGTTCTTGGAGATCTCGGCCGGGTCGATGTCGGCGTGGACGATCTTGGCGTCCGGGGCGAAGCTGTCCAGCCGCCCGGTGACGCGGTCGTCGAAGCGGGCGCCGAGGGCGACGACCAGGTCGGCCTTCTGGAGGGCGCCGACGGCGGCGACGTCGCCGTGCATGCCGGGCATGCCCACGTACTGCGGGTGGCTGTCGGGGAAGACCCCGCGGGCCATCAGCGTGGTGACGACGGGGACGCCGGTCAGTTCGGCGAGGACACGCAGTTCAGCGTCGGCACCGGCGCGCAGGACGCCGCCGCCGACGTAGTAGACCGGGCGCTTGGCGTCGGCGATCATCCGGGCGGCCTCGCGGACCTGCTTGCCGTGGGGTTTGGAGACCGGGCGGTAGCCGGGCAGCTCCAGGCGCTCGGGCCAGGCGAACTCGGTGGTGCCCTGGAGGGCGTCCTTGGCGATGTCCACGAGCACGGGGCCGGGGCGGCCGGTGGAGGCGATGTGGAAGGCCTCCGCGATGGTGCGGGGGATGTCGCGGACATCCTTGACGAGGAAGTTGTGCTTCGTGACCGGCATCGTGATGCCGCAGATGTCGGCTTCCTGGAACGCGTCGGTGCCGATCATCGGGGACGCGACCTGGCCGGTGATGGCGACCATCGGGACGGAGTCCATGTGGGCGTCGGCGAGGGGCGTGACGAGGTTGGTGGCTCCGGGGCCGCTGGTGGCGATGCACACTCCGGGGCGGCCGGTCGCGTAGGCGTATCCCTCGGCCGCGTGCCCTGCACCCTGCTCGTGGCGCATGAGGATGTGGCGCACCTTGGGCGAGTCGTAGAGCGGATCGTACGCGGGGAGGATGGCGCCGCCGGGAATCCCGAAGACAGTGTCAACGCCGACGTGCTCCAGCGACCTGATCAGCGATTGGGCGCCGGTCATCTGCTCGGTCATCTCAAGATCCTTCAGCGAGGGTCCAGAGCGGTACAGCGGCTCTGGGGACGGTGGTTCTGGCTCTCGGCCCGGTTTGGCAATAAAAAAACCCCCACCGCCCGGTGGCGGTTGAGGGGTGGCGCGCAGCAGAAGAAACTCAGTGGGCTGCGCGCCGACCAAGTACGAGAATCAGGAAGTTGTTCTGCACGTTGACAACATTGGCCGAAGGAGCGGTCGCCCGTCAACCAGAACTTAATAATGTCTCACTATGCGAGACGAAAATGTCAGCATGCGACTCCAGCCTCTGAAACCACGCCGCCCTGAACTGCACAGACACAGATGGGACCCCTGTTCTGTGTAACGCAGGACACAGGGCAGGGGCCCGAGGCGCAGTTCGTAAGCCGGACTTAACCGGAGGAGTCGGCGCATACCGGCCTACTCGCCGAAGAGGTCCTCCACCCGCTCGGCGCAGACCGCCCTCCGCAGCCAGGTGTCCAGTGCCGCGATGTCGGTGGTGCCGGTGATCCGCTCCCGCGCGGCCTCGGTCACCTCGATCCCCCGGGCCTCCAGAAAGCCGAGAAGTGCCTCGACTCGCCCCTCGACTCGTCCCCTCTCCCTTCCTTCCCGGAAGGGGCGGCCGATCATCTCGGTCTTGAACTCGTAGTCCTTCAGCTTCATCAGCTTCTCCAATGATCCGAGGGCCGTGGCGGACAAGGCCGCGATCACATAGTCAGAGTACAGCGAGGTGGACGAGCTATCGAGGCATTTCAAGGCCGTGAGCAGCGAGTCCAGCGCCGCTTCGTCCTCGGTCGGGTTGTTGGCCAGAGCCAGGACGGTCAGTACCGGCCGGGCCGCGGCCACCTTCGGGTCGGTGACGGGAGTGAGGGTGTCCAGGGCCAGGACCAAGGGGCGGACCTCGCCGCACCCCAGGTCGATCGGTTCGGCGAAGCGGCTTGCCAGCGCCGACGTGGGCACGAGCGCCAGGAGCACCACCGGGCATTCCAGGCGCAGCCGGGTGTTGGCCACGTACGCGGGCCATCGGTAGTACTTGCGGGGGTCCGGGCTGTTCTGGGGTTCGACGATGATCCCGAGGACCGCGACCGGCTCCTCCCCCTTCTCGTGCGGGTAGGGCGGACGCTCACAGACCACCACCGAGTCAGAGGTCAGGTGGGTCAGCGCCGTGCTGGTGGCCTCCGCGGCGTCACAGCGCACGCGGGTGTACTCCGGCAAGGACTTACCGGTCATCTCCTTGAGAAGTTCCACCACAGACGCCGGATCGTTGCGGATCAGGTCGAGGGGGAACTCGTGCTGATGCGAGGGCATGCCGGAAAACCAGCGAGCCAATCCCCGTCTTCGCAGGTGAACGGCGCTATATCCGCATTGGGCCCGGTTTGCCCACGGGGTGTCGCTAGAGGTTGACGCCGGCCTCTCCGCCGACCAGGGACTCCACGCCGTTGGCGGGCATCGGGCGGGCCACCAGGAAGCCCTGGCCGTGGTCACAGCCCATCACGCGCAGCTGCTCCAGCTGTTCCGGGCGTTCGATGCCCTCGGCGACCACCTGCACGCCCAGGTCGCGGCCGAGTTGGATGATGGTGTGCGTGAGCAGGGTGACCGTGTCGTCGCGGCCCAGGTCGGCGATGAACGACGGGTCGATCTTGATGGCGTCCACGCTGAGCTCGCGCAGGTGCGCCAGGGACGCGTACCCCATGCCGTAGTCGTCGATGGCCAGCTGCACGCCCAGGTCCCGCAGTTCGCCGAGCCGCTGCACGGCGTCGCCCTCGTCCTCGAGCAGGACCTCCTCGTCCACCTCCAGGGTCAGCACCTCCGCGGGCAGGCCGGTCTCGGCCAGCACCTGCTCCACGGTCCCCACGAACCTCGGCGACAGGATCTGCTTCACGGACAGGTTCACGGACAGGCCAATGTCCCAGTCCGAGATCCGCCACACGGCGACCTTCTCGCAGGCCTCCCGGAGGATCCACTCCCCCAAGGGCACGATCAGCCCGGACTCCTCGGCCGCGCCCAGGAAGGCGTCGGGACCCACCGTCTCGCCGTCGCGGTCCCAGCGCACCAGCGCCTCCACCGCCGTCACCTGGGACGTACCCAGGTCGACGACCGGCTGGTACTCCAGGAAGAACTCGCCGCCCGCCAGAGCCTCGCGCAGCTGGATCTGGAGCTCGAGCCGGGACACGACCATGTCGTGCATGTGCGCGGCGTAGACCTCCACGTTGCCGGCCCCGCGCGCCTTGGCCCGGCTCATCGCCACGTCGGCGTTGCGCAGAAGCTCACCGCTGTCCGTGGCGGGTTCGGCGAAGGCCACGCCCATGGAGGCCGTGAGTACGATGTCGCGGTCGGCCACCTGGAAGGGCACGGAGGCGATCACGCGGCCCAGCCGTTCGGCCAAGTCGACCACGCGTTGCGCCTTGGGCACGTCCTCGACCAGGACGGCGAACTCGTCCCCGCCCCAACGCGCCAGGGTGGCGTTCGAGTCCAGTTCCCCGCGCAGGCGGCGGGCGGCCTGTCCCAGCATGTGGTCACCGCGGACGTGGCCGGCGGAGTCGTTGACCGCGGTGAAGCCGTCCAGGTCCAGGAAGATCACGGCGACGTCCCCTGTGGGGTCGTCACTGATCGCCCGGTGCGCCAGCACGTCGCTGGCCCGCTCCTCCAGGTAGGCCCGGTTGGGCAGCCCGGTGACCCCGTCGTGGAAGGTCAGGTGCTCCACCTGGTCCTGCAGGGCGACCTGCGCGCTGATGTCGCTGGTCGTGACCAGCAGGCGGTCCGGCTCGCCCGGCTGTTCGTACAGGGAGATCGTCGAGGAGGTGTGCCGCCAGGTGCCGTCCGCGGCGCGTACCCGCAGGCGCAGGTGCACGCCCTGGCCGGAGCGTTCGCTGAACAGGTCCGTGACGGCCTTGGTACGCGCCAGGTCCTCGGGGTGGATGAGCGTGGTGACCGGGGCGGCCAGGACGTCGTCCAACCGGTACCCGAACGCCTCCGCCGTGCCCGGGCTCATGTAGAAGACACTGCCGTCGCGGTCCAGCACGAGGATGACGTCGCCGCTGTTGCGGGCGAGCTCGTTGAAGTGCCCCTCGCGGTTGCGCACCATGCGGGAGAGGGTGGCGTTCTCCTCCAGCATCCCGATGACGCGCAGCAGCAGGACCAGCACCGCGGTCCCGGCCGCCAGCGGCAGCACCGCGGCGACGCCGGGCAGGCTCAGGCCGCCGATGGTGAGCACGACCGTGGCCACGAAGACAGCGGCCACCGCGGCGATCTCCGGCGCGAACCGGTACAGGCCCCGGCCGGTGATCCGGCGCGGCGCGGCGCCCGGGCGGTGCTCCACGAGCCAAGGCAGCGCGCCCAGCAGGGCGAATCCGAGGAAGCGCACGGGCTGCTCGATGCCGCCCGCCACCGGGGGCCCGGTCAATCGGGTCACGGCGCCGATCATGTCCGAGGCGGCGATGATGATGAGCGCGCCGATCGCCAGCAGCACCGCGCGCCGCGTGCTGTGCGGCGACATGAACACCAGCGGTATGAGCAGGCACAGCACCACGATGTCGGCGACCGGGTAGACCAGCGCGAAACCGAGCAGGCCCGCGCCCTCGCCCAGCTCCTGGTAGAGCGGGGAGAACAGCAGGAGCCACACCACGGAGAAGACGGCGGCGGCGCACACGTAACTGTCGGTGATGTGCCGGGTGGCCGTACGCAGCCCGCCCGGCCACGGAGCGAACCGGGTGAACCCGATCACGAAGAGTGGCAATGCCGCCAAGGCAAAGAGGTCACCCAGGGTGAGGGAAATGCCGGATCCGCCCGTGAAGGACCGGGTGATGGCGTGTGTGAGCCCACCCGCGCACCAGGCCAGAGCGGCCAGCCCGAGGTAGCGAAGTGCGGCCGGGCCGTCGGCCCCGTCCACGTGCGCGGCCCAGTCCGCCCCGGTCCGCGCCCAGCGGCGCGAGGCGTACAGGAGGGAGGCACCGGCGGCGCCGGCGACCACGGCGGTCGGCCACTGGCCGAGCGTGTCCGCCAGTGTCGTCTCTCCCGCCGGAATCAGCGTCCCGAGGAGGTACAGCAGGAAAAGCGCGCCCACCCCGACCAACCACAGGCGTCGTGCCGTGGTTCCCATCACCGGCCTCCCAGCGGGTGCGTCGCGAACCGCGCGGCCCGTGGCCGCCGTCGCGCTCTCTGCTCGGACATGGAGCACCCACCTCGTGATTACTCGACTCAGGGACACGGCGCCGTGCCGCACCGCGGGCTACCGCCCAGGACTGTCGCGGGACTGGGGCGAGCGGTGGTGGGGCGGCACCGCATGGACCGCACGCACCCCCGTGCGTCGACACCCTACGCAACCAAGGTCACACAGCGATTGAGGACCGGCTGAGAGATGACGACGGAATCGTCACCCTGGGTGACTGTTTCGCCGGATCCCGGCCCTCCCCGGAACCGTCCCCGCTCCCCTCCCAAGCAGCGCGGACGTACTTCCGAAAAGGCTGGCGGCGCCGCAGGTCCCCCTCAGTACCCACGGCGCCGCGCCAATAATAGGGAGGCCCGTGTAAGCAGCGCGTCAGCTGCCCCGCGGGCCCGCTCGTCAGCTACTGAGCTTCTCGAGGATGAGTTCCCGGGCGCGGCCGGCGTCGGCCTGGCCGCGGGTGGCCTTCATGACGGCGCCGACCAGGGCACCGGCGGCCGCCACCTTGCCGCCGCGCACCTTGTCGGCGGCGTCGGGGTTGCTGGCGATGGCCTCGTCGACGGCGGCGCCGAGGGCGCCGTCGTCGCTGACGACCTTCAGGCCCCGGGCCTCCACGACGGCGTCGGGCTCGCCCTCCCCGGCGAGGACGCCCTCCACCACCTGGCGGGCCAGCTTGTTGGTGAGCGTGCCCTCGGTGACCAGGGCGATGATCCGCGCGACCTGGGCCGGGGTGATGGGCAGGGAGCCCAGCTCGACCTCCTGCTCGGTGGCGCGGCGGGAGAGCTCGTTCAGCCACAGCTTGCGGGCCTCGGCCGAGGGGGCGCCCTCGGTGACGGTCGCCTCGACCAGGGCGATGGCGTCGGCGTTGACCAGGTCGCGCAGCTCGGTGTCGCTGAGCTCCCACTCGGTCTTGACCCGGGCGCGCTGGGCGGCGGGCAGCTCCGGCAGGGTGGCGCGCAGCTCCTCGATCCAGTCCGCGGACGGGGCGACCGGGACGAGGTCGGGGTCCGGGAAGTAGCGGTAGTCCTGGGCCTCTTCCTTGGAGCGGCTGGAGGTGCTGCGGCCGAGGTTCTCCTGGAAGTGGCGGGTCTCCTGGACGACGCGCTCACCGGCGTCGAGGACCCCGGCCTGGCGCTCGATCTCCGAGCGCACGGCGCGCTCGACGGAGCGCAGGGAGTTCACGTTCTTGGTCTCGCTGCGGGTACCCCACTCGTCGGCGCCGCGCTCGTTGATGGAGACGTTGACGTCGCAGCGCATGGACCCCTCCTCCATGCGCACGTCGGAGATGCCCAGCGAGCGGACCAGGTCGCGCAGCTCGGCGGCGTAGGCGCGGGCGACCAGGGGCGCGAGGTCGTCGGTGCCGTCGATCGGCTTGGTGACGATCTCCAGCAGCGGGATGCCCGCGCGGTTGTAGTCGACGTTGGAGTGGCTGGCACCGTGGATCCGGCCGGTGGACCCGCCCACGTGGGAGGACTTGCCGGTGTCCTCCTCCATGTGGACGCGCTCGATCTCCACGCGGTAGTCGCGGAGGCCCTCGGGGGTGTCGACGGTGACGTCGAGGTAGCCGTCGACGCAGATCGGCTCGTCGTACTGCGAGATCTGGTAGTTCTTCGGCATGTCCGGGTAGAAGTAGTTCTTCCGGGCGAACCGGCCCCAAGGGGCGATGGAGCAGTTGAGCGCCAGACCGAGACGGATCGCGCCTTCGACCGCCTTGGCGTTCACCACCGGGAGCGATCCCGGAAAGGCGAGGCAGACCGGGCACACCTGGGTGTTGGGCTCGGCGCCGAACGCGGTGGGGCAGGAGCAGAACATCTTGGAGGCGGTACCCAGCTCGATGTGGGTCTCCAGACCGAGCACGGGCTCGTACCTGGTCAGCGCCTGCTCGTAGGCCACCGGGGTGGGACCCCCGCCGTTCTTGGCAGGGCTAGGAGTTACCGCGTGGGCCATCGCCGCAAACCCGTTTCCGTAGAGGACATACCTTCCAGGTCAGCCTACCGAGGATGGGAGGCGCGGCGACCCCGGTCCCTGTGACGCAACCGACGAATGTCACAGCCACCGCACGATTGGGCCGCTGTAGAGGTGATCTCCCGGCAACCGGGGGGTCGTGCCGTTAATCTGAATTGCCCGGTAACACTTCGTCGGCGGGTCCCGCACGCCCCGCCGTCCTCCACATGGGAGCGCCTGAGCATGTCCGGCATCCTGAGTCGGTGCGTTGCGCTGCTTTCCGCCTCCGCGCTGATCGGCACACTTGCCTCCGCTCCGGCCGCCGCCGACGACTTCTCACGCGTCGACCGCGGGCCGGTGGCGGGGAGCACCGTCGTGCTCAGCAACGGGGACGAGGCCGGCACCGCGCTCTTCAGCCTGCGTGTGTCGGACGGGGACTCGGTGCGCGCCTACGCGCTCGACACCGGCGAGGAGGTGCGCCCGAGCACCGCCTACGTGGAGTCAGCGTGGTCTGACCGTGCGGATTGGTCCGAAACCGGTGGGGTAACGGACCCGGCGGACCGGGCGAACTGGATCGTGACCAACTCCTACCCGAACCTGAACCTTCCGGATCTGGGCGCGGCCTCCGACCTGACGGACCTGGACGAGGGCACCGCCATCGCGGCCACCCAGGCGGCGCTGTGGGAGGTGCTGGACGGCGTGTCCCTGGACCCCGAGACCAACGACGGGGACGTCCTCGCGCTCTACGCGTACCTGGTGGAGGGGAGCGAGGACGCCGAGGCCGGTTCGACCGCGCCGTCCGTGGAGGTGTCGCCCGCCCAGCTGGACGCGGTGGCACCCGCGGAGCCGCTGGGGCCGCTGGCGGTGTCCAGCGCGAGCGCCGGTCCGGCCGAGGTCTCGTTGCGCGGCGCTCCCGCGTCGTGGCTGGTCAACGCGGAGGGCCAGGAGGTGTCGCAGGTCGTCGACGGCGATGAGGTCTACCTCGACGTGGACCCCTCGGTCCCGGCGGGTGTGGCCACCCTGCACGTGCGCGGCCACGAGGTCCCGCTGGCGGAGGGGCGCCTGTTCACCGGTCGCGACGGTGTGCGGACCCAGCCGCTCATCACCGCGGAGCCGGGGTCGGCGACCAGTTCCACGACCACGACCGTCACGTGGCGGGCCGACGCCCAGGAGGAGGAGCCCGACGAGGCCGCCGCCGAGCCGGCGGAGGAGGAGACCGCCCCCGAGCTCCTCGACGAGGCCCCGGCCGAACCCGTCGAGGTCGAGACCGCGAGTCCGGAAGCGGATGACCGGAACTCGGAGGAGGGGCTGGCACGTACCGGAACCTGGCTGTCCGGTCTGTTGGTCGTCGCCGGAGCCCTGGTGGTATCGGGCCTGCTCATCCTGGTTCTCGGCCGGAAACGGCGCGACTGAGAACAGCGGAGCACACCCTTAACCGGGGCACTGTTCCATAACACCTGTTCATAATGCGGCTGCTGCCTGTCGGGAATTATCCCCGCCCGTAACGGATCACATTTTTCGCGAACCGGGTTGGAAGTGGCGAATCGGGTCGCTAGTATCTAGCGGGCGGTCGGCTTTTCCACGGCGCACGCGGCCCGCTCCCGCCGAGCCCCCACCGGAAAGTTCCTGCCCCTCCCGACGGACACCGCGCCCCCTTGCCCCGAACGCGGTGCACACCGAACCGGGCGATCGCAGCAGCACCCCCTAACTTCTCTCTTCATCGGGTGCTGATCCGTGGCGACCGCATCCGCCGCTGAAGGTTCTCCTTCGACCTGGGCGGATCCCATCCGGTTACCCCTAGCAGACACCGGGACACAACTTGAGTAACTTCTCCCTCCCCCGCACCGCGGGACGCGCGGGCCTCGCGACCTCCGCCGCGGCGCTCCTCGCCCTCGGCCTCGCTGCCCCCGCCACCGCCGACGAGGTGGAGACCCGTGACGGCTCCACCGTCGGCCAGTACACCGGCAACGCCGAGACCGGCCCGCAGGTTCACATGACGGACGGTTCGGCCCCCGCGAGCCTGTTCAACCTGGACCTCAAGGGCTCCGAGGACGTCCTCACCGCGTACTGCATCGACTTCCGCACCAACATCGTGCACAACGCCTGGTACAAGGAGGACGACTGGGCCAACTACCCGGGCCAGGGCGACTTCGCCCAGCCCGGCAAGGTCCACTGGGTCCTGCAGCACGGCTACCCGGAGTTGGATGAGGCCGCCCTGGGCGCTGAGGCGGGCGTCGAAGGGCTCAGCAGCGAGGACGCCCTCTCCGGCACCCAGGCCGCCATCTGGCACTTCAGCAACGACATGGACCTCGACCCCGAGGCCAACGGCGAGGACGTCGTCGCCGTCTACGACTACCTGGTCGGGGACGCCGAGGAGCTTCCGCAGACCGACGAGCCCAAGCCCGCGCTGAACATCTCCCCGGACGAGCCCGCCTCCGGTGAGGCCGGTGACATCATCGGCGAGTTCGCCATCGAGACCAACGCCTCCGAGCCGATCGACGTCGTCTTCGACGAGGGCACCCCCGAGGGCGTCGAACTGGTGGACATCGAGTCCGGCGAGGCCGTCGACGCCGTTACGGACGGCGACACCGTCGGCTTCGGTGTTCCGACCGACGCCGACGCGGGTGAGGCCTCCTTCTCCTTGGAGACCACGTCGACCGTCGAGCAGGGCCGCCTGTTCAAGGGCAAGAAGGACCAGCCGGACACGCAGACGCTGATCACCGCCGAAGGCGGTCCGACCACCGCCACGGCCGAGGCCTCCGCGTCCTGGACCCCGGGCAAGGACGAGGAGGAGCCGCCCCCGACCGACGAGCCCTCCGAGCCGGAGGAGCCCTCTGACGAGCCCAGCGAGCCGTCCGACAAGCCGAGCGACCCGGGCGACGACAAGCCCGCGCCGCCCGAGGAGGACGAGCCCACCCTGCCGGTGACCGGTGGCGCGCTCGCCGGTCTGGTCGCGGCCGGTGTGGCCGCTCTGGGTGCCGGTGGCGGCGCCCTCTACCTGAGCCGCAAGCGCAAGGCGGCCGCCGACGACGAGTCGGACGAGTAAGGGGTTCTTCCCCGAGTCCGGCCTCCCGCCCGGCGGGTAGCGCGTGAGGGCCCGTCCCCGTGAGAGACCGCGGGGGCGGGCCCTCCGGCGTGTTCGGGGCCGGGCGCGGTGGTGCGGGTGCCCTCTGCCCCTTTTCGCCGCCTGTGGGGACCGTGGGTCCAAAGGCCCTTCTTCCTGGTCGGAAGGCTCAAGATCCGCTCGTTGAGGAGTTTTCGGCCGATCCGACTTGGAGTCGACAGCACACATCGCTAATATCGGTCAGGCACAATCACTTCTGCTGTGCCACCGGACTCACTCGAGTACCGAAGCCGCTCCGGCCCCTCCCGGGCGCGTCCTCCTCATCTCCTCCCCGCTGCCACGCCCCCCGGGCCTGTGGCACAGCACCTCATGACAGGACACGACGTGAAGCATTCCCCCGTTCTCCGGACCCCGGTCCGCGCCGGTATCGCGGTCTCCGCGGCTGCGCTGCTGGCCTTCGGCCTAGCCGCCCCGGCCGCCGCCGACCCCGTGGAGACCAACGACGGCTCCGTGCGCGCCCAGTACGACAGCAGCCTCAACCAGGCTGGCGAGTCCGTGACTATGAGCACGGGCACCATCGGCACCAACCTCTTCACGCTGCGCCTCGAAGACGGCAGCGAGCTGACCGCGTACTGCATCGACATCGAGACCGGCATCCGCGGCGGCGCCTGGTACAAGGAAGACGACTGGAACGAGTACGACGGCAAGGGGAACTTCGCCGAGCCCGGCAAGGTCCACTGGATCCTCCAGGAGGGCTACCCCTCGGTGTCCCCCGCCGACCTCGCTGACAAGGCCGGTTCCGGCGTCAACTCCGCCCGGGTCACGGAGCAGGAGGCGCTGGCCGCCACCCAGGCCGCCATCTGGCACTACAGCAACGGCGCCACCCTGGACACGACCCGGCCCAACCCCAACGTCAAGGGCATCTACGAGTACCTGGTCGAGGAGGCCGAGGAGCTGGCCCAGGAGCCCGCCCCGACCCTGAGCGTGACCCCGGGCAGCGCCGCGGGCCAGGCCGGTGGCACCGTGGGCGAGTTCGAGGTCTCGACCAACGCCGCCGAGGTTCCGGTCGCCCTCGAAGCTCCGGACGGCGTGGAGCTGGTGGACGTGGGGACCGGCGAGGCCGTCGACCACGTGAACGACGGTGACAAGGTCGGCTTCGCGGTCCCCGAGGACGCTGACGCCGGCGAGGCCTCCTTCTCCCTGGAGACCACCGCCACGGTCCAGCAGGGCCGCCTGTTCAGGGGCGAGCACACGGAGAAGGCGACCCAGACCCTGATCACCGCCGAGGACGGCGAGGTGACCGCCGACGCGGACGCCTCCGTGGAGTGGGCCAAGGCCGAAGAGCCGGAGCCGACCCCGGACCCCGACCCCACGCCGGACCCGGACCCCACGCCGACCGAGGAGCCGGACCCGAAGCCGACCCCGTCCGACGAGCCCGAGGAGGAGAAGCCCGCTCCGAAGGAAGAGGACGAGCCCACGCTGCCCGTGACCGGTGGCGCGCTGGTCGGCCTGGTGGCCGCCGGCGTGGCCGCCCTGGGTGCCGGTGGCGGCGCCCTCTACCTGAGCCGCAAGCGCAAGAGCGGCATCGTCCCGGACCAGGACGTCTAGTTTCCTAGCGCCTGGGCGTTCGATCCGCCCCGGGGCCCGTCCCGCGAACCTTCGCGGGACGGGCCCTTTGTCATTCGGATTTCTGGGGCAAGGGTCCGAAGTCCTTTTCCGGGCAGTGCGCGTTCCCGGTAGGGCACGCCGATAGTGCGGGCCAACTGAGTACGCCGATGACCCGTCGGGGTTTACATAGGACATGACAGATGGCTGATATCGGCCAGAAACAAAACTTCCGTTGTACTGTGCCTACCCGCCGTGAAAACCTCAGCGGTACGACACGACGCTCATATAGGGCATTCCCGCATTAGTGGCGCACCGTCCACGCCGGTTTCCCGCCGCCACCGGGTAGCACACCTCAGGAAGAGACCGTGACGCACTTGTCCCTCCCCCACCCCCCGGGGCGCATGACCCTCGCCGTAGCAACCTCCGCTCTGCTCGTGCTCGGACCGGCCACCGCCGCCTCCGCGGACCCAGCGCCCTACCAAGGGACCGTCCGCGGCCAGTACACCGGCGTCGCCGAACACGGACACTCCGTGACCATGGAAGGCGAGCCCCTCTCCACCACGGCCACGTTCAACGTCCACCTGGAAGACAGCGACCAGACGCTCACCACCTACTGCATCGACGTCCGGACGGGGCTCATCGAGGACGCCTGGTACCGCGAGGACCTGTGGGAGAGCTACCCGGGCCAGGGCGACTTCGCCGAACCGGGCAAGGTCCACTGGATCCTGCAGAACTCCTATCCCGTGGTCGACGTCGAGACCCTCGAGTCCGACGCCGAAATGGCCCGCCTCAGCGAATCCGAGGCGCTCACCGCCACCCAGGCGGCGATCTGGCACTACAGCAACGGCATCGACCTCGAGCGGGTCGACCAGAGCCCGGACCTCGACGACAACGTCAACGCGGGCAACGTCACCCACCTGTACAACCATCTGATCGACAGCGCCGAGGACCTGCCCAACGAGCCCGGCTCCGCGCTCACCGTGTCCTCCGGCGAGGAGTCCGGGCTGGCCGGAGAGGACATCGGCGAGTTCACCGTCGAGACCAGTGCCGAATCCATCCCGGTCGAGCTCAACGGCCCGGACGGTGTGGAACTGGTCGACGCGGAAAGCGGCGAGGCCGTCGACGAGGTCACCAGCGGCGACACCGTGGCCGTCTCCGTCCCGGACGACGCCGAGGCGGATGAGGCCACGGTTCTCCTGGAGTCGTACGCCGACGTGGAGACCGGCCGCCTGTTCAAGGGTGAGGACGACGACGAACCCACCCAGACTCTCATCACCGCCCAGGACAGCGAGATTCCGGTCTCCGAGGTCTTCACGGTGGCGTGGGACGAGGCGGGCGGCACCCCGCCCGAGGTGACACCCACCGAGGACCCGAGCCCGTCACCGGTGGCCGACGAGGCAGCCGTTGCCGACGAGCGCGGACTGGCGCTCACCGGCAACGCGGTGATCGCGCTGGTCGCCGCCGCCGCGGTCGCGATCATCGGCGGTGGCGCCGCCGTCTACCTGAGCCGCCGCCGGAAGTCGGAGGCCGCGGGGACCGACGCCACCGGGTAGCACCCGGCGAGCCGAAGTACCGTAACGCCCGGAGGGCCCGCTCCGCTTGGGGACGGGCCCTCCGCGCCGTCCGGCCCCGGCGCTCCCTGCCCCCGCACTCTCAGGTCCGGCGCCCCCAGGTCCGCTCCCCAGCCCCCGGTTGCCCCTCGGAAAGCGGGTGCGGGACCGCCGCGGGTCTGGCACCCTGGACCCGGCCCGAACGCTCGGACCTGCGACGACACACGAAACCTACCCGGAGCCGCCCCGATGCCCCTACTCCCCACCGCCCTGGACCAGCGCATCGAACGCCTGCGCAAGGTCGCCGAAGCCGATTCCCGGTTGGAGGGGGTTCTGCTCTACGGCTCCTGGACCCAGGGGGAGGCGGACAGCTTCTCCGACCTGGACGCCTACGTGTTCGTCGCCGACGAGCACGCCGCCCACTTCGACGGCCGCGAGTTCGTCTCGCGCCTCGCCCCGGTCGGCCTGGCCTACACCAACCTGTTCGGCATCCTCGCCGTCGTCTTCCAGGACCTCATGCGCGGCGAGTTCCACTTCGAGCCCGCCGGTGAGGCGATCCCGGAGATCCCGTCCTGGTACGGCACGGTCCACCTGCCCAAGCCCGAGGCCGCCGTGCTGCTGGACCGCACCGGCCGCCTCACCGAGGCCGTGCGCCCGCTCTCCGACTTCGTGCCGCCGGAGTCCGCTGCCGCCGCCGAACAGCTCACCGGGGAACTCGCCAACTGGACGCTCATGGTCGGCCACGTCCTGGCCCGGGGCGAGTACGCACGCGCGCACGCCGCCCTCGCAGCGATGGTCGCTCCGCACCAGCTCAAGCTGCTGCGGATGCTGCGCGGGTCCACGGCGCACTGGCTCACGCCCAGCCGCGCCCTGGAGGCGGACCTGTCCGAGGAGGACGTGGCGCGCTACGCGGACACGACCGGCCGGGTCGAGCCGGAGGAGGTGCGCCGGGCGGCACGGAGCAGCTGGGCGCTGAGCCGCGACCTGTGCTGGGAGGCCGCCGAGCGGTGGGGGTTCACCCTCCCCGAGAACGTGCACGACGACATCGGGCTGTTCCTCGACGCCCTCTGAGCGCACACGAAGGCCCTCCGGTTCCCGGGCCGGGAACCGGAGGGCCACGTTCTGCCCGGTACGCCGGTCAGGCGACCGCGTACGGGCTGCGGGAGATCAGCGCGCCGTCCCGCTCGGTCAGGGCCCGCTCGATGGCGGCCGCGACCCGGTAGGTGCGGTCGTCGGACAGGGCCGGGGCCATCACCTGGAAGCCGACCGGCAGGCCGTCCTCGGGGGCCAGGCCGCACGGCACCGACAGCGAGGCGTTCCCGGCCAGGTTGGACGGGATGGTGCACAGGTCGGCCTGGTACATGGCCATCGGGTCGTCGGAGCGCTCACCGATGGGGAACGCGGTGGTCGGGGTGGTCGGCGAGACCATCACGTCCACGTTCTCGAAGGCGGCGTCGAAGTCGCGCTTGATCAGCGTGCGCACCTGCTGCGCCTTGCCGTAGTAGGCGTCGTAGTAGCCGCTCGACAGGGCGTAGGTGCCCAGCATGATCCGGCGCTTGACCTCGTCTCCGAAGCCCTCCGCGCGGGTCAGCGCCATGACCTCCTCGGCACTGCGCGTGCCGTCGTCGCCGACCCGCAGGCCGTAGCGCATGGCGTCGAAGCGGGCCAGGTTGGAGGAGCACTCGCTGGGTGCGATGAGGTAGTACGCCGACAGGGCCGCCTCGAAGCTGGGGCAGGAGACGTCGACGATCTTGGCGCCCAGGGACTCCAGGAGCTCCAGGGTCTCGTGGAAGCGCTGGTAGACACCCGGCTGGAAGCCGTCGCTGTCGAGCTGGCCGATCACCCCGACGCGCAGGCCGTCGACGTCGCCGCTCCGGGCGGCCTCGACCACCGGCGGGACGGGGGCGTCGATGGAGGTGGAGTCGCGCGTGTCGTGGCCGGAGAAGGCCTCGTGGAGCAGGGCGGCGTCCAGCACGTTGCGCGCGAACGGGCCCGCGGTGTCCAGGGACGAGGCGAACGCGATCATCCCGTAGCGGGAGGAGCCGCCGTAGGTGGGCTTGGCGCCGACCAGGCCGCACACCGCCGCGGGCTGGCGGATGGAGCCGCCGGTGTCGGTACCCGTGGCCAGCGGCGCCTCGAACGCGGACACGGCCGCGGAGGAGCCGCCGGAGGAGCCGCCGGGGATGCGGTCGGTGTCCCACGGGTTGCGGGTGACCTGGTAGGCGGAGTTCTCCGTGGACGAGCCCATGGCGAACTCGTCCATGTTGGTCTTGCCCAGGATGACCAGGCCGGCCTCGCGCAGGCGTGCGGTGACGGTGGCGTCGTAGGGCGGCTGCCAGCCCTCGAGGATCTTGGAGGCCGCGGTGGTGGGCATGTCCTTGGTGGTGAACACGTCCTTGTGCGCGATCGGCACACCCGCGAGCGGTCCCTGCTCCGCCCCGGAGGCCCGCTTGGCGTCCGCGTCGCGGGCCTGGGCGAGCGCTTCCTCGCGGCCCACGTGCAGGAAGGCGCCGATGGTGCCGTCGACCGACTCGATCCGGTCGAGGTAGGCGTTGGTGGCCTCCTCCGAAGAGACCTCACCCGCCTTGATGGCCGCGCCGAGGCCGGCGGCGCTGAGGCCGATGATCTCGCTCATCTACTCTTCCTCCCCAAGGATCCGCGGGACCCGGAAGCGCTGGTCCTCCACCGCGGGGGCACCGGCCAGGGCCTGCTCGGGTGTCAGGCCGGTCCTGGCCTCGTCGGGGCGGTAAACGTTGGTCAGCGGCAGGGCGTGCGAGCTCGGCGGGATGTCGCCCTGGGCGACCTCCTGCACCGTGGCCATGGCGGTGAGGATGTCACCGAGCTGGGCGGCGAGCGTGTCGAGCTCGCTCTCGTCGAGCGCCAGCCGCGACAACCGTGCGAGGTGCGCGACCTCATCGCGGGTGATGGCGGTCATCAGGTGAGAACCGTTTCTTCGGCGGACGGGTGAACAGCCCAATCCTATTGGCCCGACGCCGGTCCCGGTGCCGTTCGGCCACCAGCCACCCTCTTCTTCCCGTTTCGCTGGAGAGCGCGCGGGACCGTCAGACCGGGGTGCCGGTGTCGTGGGCGGACACCCAGGCGGAGACGTCGCGGGCGTGCATGGGCGGGGAGAAGAAATGGCCCTGGGCGGTGTGGCAGCCGGTCTCGCGGGCCGCCTCGGCGAGGGCCCGGCTCTGCACCCCCTCGGCGGTGGCCTTCATCCCCAGGGCGCGGACCAGGGCGATCGCGCCGCGCACCACGGTGTGGCCGTTGTCGGTGCCGTCGACCAGGCGTGCGGTGAAGGTCTCGTGGATCTTGACCTCGTCCAGGGGCAGCCCGGCCAGCTGGGCGAGGGTGAAGTGGCCGGTGCCGAAGTCGTCGAGGGCCAGGCCGACACCCAGTCCGCGCAGGCGTTGCACCGCCTCGGTGGCGGCGTCGGGGTCGGTGATGAGGGTGCGTTCGCTGATCTCCAGGACCAGCTGGTCGGCCGGGACGCCGTGCTCGCGCAGGGCGCCGGCGACGGCGTCGGGCAGGTCGGGGTCGAGGAGTTCGCGCAGGCCGAGGTTGACCGCCACCGGCAGGGTGAGGCCCTCGGAGCGCCACTGGGACGCCCGCGCGAGGGAGATGTCCAGGACCTGCCCGGTGAAGGCGCGGAACAGGTTGGAGTGCTCGACCACCGGCATGAACTCGTCCGGGGTGAGCAGGCCGCGGATCGGGTGGCGCCAGCGGGCGAGCGCCTCCAGCCCGACGGTCCGGCCCCCGGCGAGGTCGACCTTGGGCTGGTAGTGCATCTCCAGGGCGCCCTCGGCGAGGCCGCGGCGCAGCTCGCTGTACATGCTGAGGCGGGCGGTGGAGTTGCGGTCCTTGCCGGGGTCGTAGCTCTCCACGCCGGTCCGGTCGGCCTTGGCGACGTACATGGCGACGTCGGCGCGTTGCAGGAGGAGTTCGAAGTCGGGTGCGTCGTCCGGGTACAGGGCGATGCCGGTGCTGACCTGGAGGTCGAAGTCCATGCCGTCCATCCGGACGGGTTCGGACAGGGCGCCCTTGAGCCGCAGGGCCACCTCGCGGGCGGAGTCGGTGTCGCGCACTTGGGGAAGCAGGATCGCGAACTCGTCGCCGCCGAGCCGGGCCACCAGGTCGCCCGGGCGCACGCTGTGGGTGAGGCGGCGGGCGAGGGTCTCCAGGAGCCGGTCGCCGGTCGGGTGGCCGAGGGTGTCGTTGACCTCCTTGAACCGGTCCAGGTCGAGCAGGAGGAGGCCCACCCGGGCACCGCGCTGGCAGGCCTGGTCGATCTCCTGGCGGGCCCGGACGGTGAGGAACTTGCGGTTGGCCAGCCCGGTGAGTTCGTCGTGGTTGGCCTGGTGTTCGCGGTTGACCGACAGCTGGGCGCTGGCGTAGAGGGCGCCGAGGGGGAAGGCGAACAGCGGGACGTACAGCGCGGAGTGGGTCATCGCGAGGACGATGAGCGGGGCCAGGCTGAGCAGGACCCCGGTGACGTAGACCTGCTGGCCCAGGCCCTTGAACATGACCTGCCTGAGGGGAGCACGTTCGTGCATGGCCACGGCGCACAGCACCAGGATCCGGTTGGTCAGGAACGACCCGGTTCCGGCGAGGGCCACGGCGACGAGCTCTCCCCCGGCGGGGACCCAGGGGGTGCTGACGATCCCGGGGAGGGACAGGCGCAGGATGGCGTCGGCGACGCCCAGGGAGAGGACGTACTGGGCGGCGTTGAAGGCGGTGCGGTGGGTCGCGTGGCGGCGGGCGACCCCGGCGACGACGGTGGCGACGCACTGGATGAGGGCGGCGACGGGCAGCCCGTAGAAGATGACGAGCGCGAAGGTGAAGGGCAGTGAGGTGGGTGCGCCGCTGCCCGGTGCTTGGCCGGGCAGGGCGATGGGTCTCAGCTCACCGAGGATCACCATGCACAGCAGAACCCAGATCAGGGGTTCCGTCGCCAGCCTGAGCAGCTGGTCGGGGCCGAGTTCGAGGCTGGAGACCCCGAGCAGGGCCGCTCCGGCCACCGTCGCGGCTCCCATGTAGAGCCAGAGCGGTGTCCCGACCCGGGGGCCGATGTCCCGGGTACCGATGGGGTCCTTCATCCGTGTCCTCGAGGCTCATGACCGTTATCCGGGATATGGATCTGTCCATATCCGAGGGTATGACCGCCCATCTTACGCGGCTTCGTCACCAAGTGTCGCCTAACAAGAACTATCAGTGAAAGGTTCCGGATGCGAAAAAGGGCAGGGATCCATGGATCCCTGCCCGCATCCCGGCCGAAAGGCGGACGCCTACGGCGTGTTTCGCACAACCGGGTGAGGGTGTGCGCCGGAGCCTACCCTTCCGGAGCCTCCTCCGTGGGGTTGATCCGGAGGTGGTACGCGGTATCGGGGCCGTCCTCCAGCAGGACCCGGAATCCTGCCTCTTCAAGGACGGGGACACCGAGCTTCACGGCCTTGTCGTACTTGGATCCGGGTGCGTCGCCGACCACCACGAAACCCGTCTTCTTGGACACCGAGGCGGTGGCGCGACCGCCGCGCTCGGCGATCGCCTCCTTGGCCCCGTCGCGCGTGAAGCCCTCCAGGGAACCGGTCACGACGACGGTGACGCCCTCCAGAACCCGCGAACCGAGCTCCTGTCCTTCGTCCTCCATACGGACACCCGCGGCGGCCCACTTTCGGACGATGTCGCTGTGCCAGTCCACGGCGAACCACTCGCGGATGGACGTGGCGATGGTCGGGCCGATCCCGTCCACCGACGCCAGTTCCTCTTCGGTCGCGTCCCGGATCGCGTCCATGGAACGGAAGTGGCGGGCCAGGTCCTCGGCGGCGCGCGGGCCGACGTGGCGGATGGACAGGGAGACCAGCACCCGCCAGAGCGGCTTGTCCTTGGCCTCCTCCAGCTGCTCGAACAGCTTCTCGACCGTCTTCTTCGGCTCGCCCTCCTTGTTGGCGAAGAAGGAGACGACCTTGGGCTCCCCGGTCTCGGGGACGGTCTTGGGCTCGGTGGTGTCCGGGTCCAGGACGTGGGTGCGGATGGGCAGCAGCTGCTCGACGGTGAGGTCGAACAGGTCGCCCTCGTCCTTCAGCGGCGGTTCGGCCGGCTCCAGCGGCTGGACGAGCGCGGTGGCGGCCACGTAGCCGAGCGCCTCGATGTCCAGGGCCTTGCGCCCGGCGATGAAGGCGACGCGCTCGCGCAGCTGTCCCGGGCAGGAGCGGGCGTTCGGGCAGCGCAGGTCGACGTCGCCCTCCTTCTGCTGGCCGAGCCCGGTTCCGCACTCGGGGCAGTGTTCGGGCATGACGAACTCGCGCTCGGTGCCGTCGCGGCGGTCCAGTACCGGCCCGAGGATCTCCGGGATGACGTCGCCCGCCTTGCGCAGGAAGACGGTGTCACCGATGAGCACACCCTTGCGGGCGACCTCCTGGGCGTTGTGCAGGGTGGCGAACTCGACCTCCGAACCGGCCACCACGACCGGCTCCATCACGCCGTAGGGGGTGACGCGGCCGGTGCGGCCCACGCCCACCTTGATTTCGGTGAGCTTGGTGGTGACCTCCTCCGGCGGGTACTTGTACGCGATCGCCCACCGGGGCGCGCGGCTGGTCGAACCCAGGCGGCGCTGCAGGGCGAAGTCGTCCACCTTGATGACGATGCCGTCGATCTCGTAGGCGGGGTCGTGGCGGTGCGCCTGGTAGTACGAGACGTACTCGCGGACCTCGTCCATGGTGGTGACCGTCTTGTAGCGGTCGCTGAGCGGCAGCCCCCACTCGCCGAGGAGCGTGTAGGCCTGCGACTGACTGGTGAAGGCCGCGTCCCCGCCTCCGCTGTCGCCGCTGCTGCCGCCGCTGTCACCAGTGCCGCCGGCCGCCGGGGTGTAGGCGCCGACACCGTGCACGATCATCGACAGCGGCCGGGTCGCGGTGACCCTCGGGTCCTTCTGGCGCAGCGAACCGGCGGCGGCGTTGCGCGGGTTGGCGAACGGCGCGTGGCTGCCGTCGTCGGCGATGCGCGCGTTGAGCTGCTCGAAGTCCTCGACCGGCAGGAAGACCTCGCCGCGGACCTCCAGCAGCTCGGGGGCGGGGCGGACGCTCTCGTCGAGCTGCACAGGGACGACCCCGATGGTGCGGACGTTGAGCGTGATGTCCTCGCCGACCCGGCCGTCGCCGCGGGTGGCGGCCCGGATGAGGCGGCCCCGCTCGTAGACCAGGTCCACCGCCAGGCCGTCGATCTTGAGTTCGCACAGGTACTGGCCGACCGGGACCTCGGCGGAGGCACGGTCGGCCCAGGCGTTCAGCTCGTCGACGTCGAAGGCGTTGCCCAGGCTCTCCATCCGCACGAGGTGCTCGACCTCGGCGAAGTCGACGCTGATCGGCGCGCCGACCTTCTGTGTGGGCGAGTCCTGCGTGATGAGCAGGGGAAAGCGGTCCTCGATGTCGCGGAGTTCGCCCATGAGGGTGTCGTACTCGGCGTCGGAGACGATCGGGTTGCCCAGGTAGTACCGGTAGCTGTGGTCGTCCAGCTCACGACACAACTCGGCGTGGCGGGCGCGTACCTCGTCGGGGACGGTGGTGTTGTCGGGCGCGCTCACGCGGCCTGCCTTTCTGGTTGTACTCGCGGGGGACTGGGTGGGGGGCTACTGGGTGGACGGGACTGCGCCGGGAGTGTGCCCGCTCTGCGGAGGTGCCCGGCCGGGCGCCCCCGCTCTATCTGCGGGGCTCGTCGCGGAGGACCCGGGCACCGTCCCGGGCGGCCTTGAGGGCTGCTCTGGCGTGCTGGGGCGAGGCACCGGCCATCCCGCAGGTGGGTGTGGTGACGACGGCACGGGACAGCAGGTCAGGGCTGAAACCGAGCCGGTTCCACAGGTCCCTAACAGGGTCGACGATAGTCGCCGGGTCCGACATTCCGGGGGCCTCAGCGGACCCGCCGGAGGCGCTCTTCCGGGCGTTTCCCCGGGCCCTTCCGGAACGCTCTCCGCCGGCCGCGGGGGCGGGCGGGTCCGTGGACGGGACGACCCCGAGGAGGAGCCCGACGCCCGCTTCCACGGCTTCGCCCACCATGGTGTCGTGGGCGCGGTCCAACAGGAGCGCGTTCATGCTGAGGGCGCGCGCGCCGCTGCGGCGCAGGAGGTCGACGGGGGCACCGGGCGCGCAGCAGTGCGCGGCGGGCACAGCCCCGGCCTCCGTGAGCGCGGCGAAGAGGGTGCGCAGGACCGCCTCCACCTGGATCCGGTCGACGGCGGGCAGGACACCGAAGCCGCTGGCCGTGGGCAGGGATCCGAGCAGGACGGAGGGCAGCGAGGGTTCGTCGACCTGGACGATGATCCGGGCGCCCGGAACCCGTCTGCGCACTTCGGCGAGGTGGGCGAGGGCGCCCTCCAGGTGCGACTCGGCGAGGTCGCGGTGGGCACCGGGGTCGGAGACCAGGCGCTGGCCGTTGCGGAGCTCGACCGACGCCGCCATGGTCCAGGGGCCGGCGAGCTGGACCTTGAACGTGCCCTCGTAGTCGTGTGCGTGCTCGGTGAGGGCGTCGAGGTCGTAGGAGAGGAAGCTCCCGGCGCGGGCGAGGTCGCGCCCCGGGCTGTCCACGACCCGCCAGCCGGTGGGCTGGACCTCGATCGGGAAGTCCACGAGGAGGCCTCCGGTCCGCCCGATCATGTCGGCCCCGGCCCCCCGTGCGGGGAGCTCGGGCAGGTGCGGGAGATCGGGGAGTTCACCGGCGATGACGCGCATCGCCTCGTCCGGATCCTCCTCAGGCCACGATCCGACACCGGTTGAGGACGCTACGGGCCAGGGGTAGGGCTGCTGTTCACTCACGTTGCCCAAGGTTAGAGCAACCGGGGCGGGTCGGCGCTGCGGCCGACACGCGCCCAGGCGGATGCGGGGTCAGCGGCCGGCACGCATCTCTCCGGCCCCGGGGCCGGAGGCCGCGCCCGGGGGCCTACTCGCCCGTGGACCTGGCCAGGGGCTGCTGGCGGTCGGGGGCTGCTCGCGGTCAGGGGCTGCTGACGATGAGCCCGTCGGGGGTGGTCTCCATCGTGCAGAAGGTGAGGTTGTCGACGACCCCGGTGGCACCGAGCCCTTCGAGCTCGGCGCGGTAGTGCGAGGTGGCCACGGCCAGGACGGGACCCCCGGCGGCCAGGCCGGCGCGGATCCCGGCCGGGGCGTCCTCGACGATCAGGCAGCGGGCGGGGTCGTGGCCGAGCGCGGCGGCGGCCTTGAGGTATCCCTGGGGGTCCGGCTTGCCGACGGTGACGTCCTCCGCGGTGACGAGGACGTCGGGCACGGGCAGCCCGGCGGCGTCCAGGCGGGTTTGCATGAGCCTGCGCGGGCCCGAGGTGACGGCGGCCCACCGCTCGGGGGGCAGCGCGGAGAGGAGTCCGGCGGTGGCGGGCAGGGCGGTCACACCGTCGAGGTCGCCGAGTTCGAGCTCCTCGAGCTCGGCCGTGGCCTCGTCGACCCGGTCCGCGGGCAGGAACATCGCCACCGTGTCCTCGGTCCGCCTTCCGTGGGAGACCTTCAGGATCTCCTCCGGGTCGGTGCCGTGGGCCTCGGCCCACGCGCGCCAGGTCCGTTCCACGGCACCGGTGGAGTCCACGAGCGTGCCGTCGATGTCGAACAGGACGGCGTCAACAGAGATGCGCATGCCGTCCAGGCTAGAGGTGCTGCACCCGGGGCGGGACTCCCCCGGATGATCTTGCTCCTGATCTCCACCCCCGCGCGCCGAGGGTGGAGACAGGGGCAAGATCATCGGAGGTGGGGAGCGGTATCGGACTCGGGACCGGACCGGACCGCGGAGTGCGACTCGGACTCGGTGTGCGGCCGGGCCCCGGAATCGGGCTGGCCGCACTGGGCCAGGCGGGAGCGCACGACGAGGCCGGCGACGGCCAGCGCCGCGAGCACCACGACCCCGACCGCTGTCCAGGGCGAGTTGAGGAAGAGCGCCAGCCAGGCCCCGACCACCCCGGAGATGACCACTCCCCACAGGCCGGCCCAGGCCAGGCCGCCGACGAACACGGCGGCGAAGTACACGGGGAAGCGCATCCGCACGGCGCCGGCGGCGAAGTTGATGGCGGTCTGCATGCCCACGGTGAAGAAGCTGAGGGTGACCACGGGCGCGCCGAAGCGGTCGATGCGCTGCTTGGCCGCGTCCAGCTTGGGGCCGAGCCGCTGGCCCACGCGGCTGCGGGCCACACCGGCGCCCAGTCCCCTGCCGAGCCAGTAGGTGGCGGGGGCGCGCAGGAGGATCACCACGAGCAAGGTGAAGTAGATCACCCAGAAGGGCTGCCCCTCGAGGAACGCGAACTGCGGCATGGACCGACCCCTTACACCTTGACCCCACAACTTTGCATTGCCTTACCTAACCTCGGCAAGCCCCAGTGGCGGAAAACAAGGGTTATCTGTCCTACATTGACCGGCTCGGCCCCCGGGGCTCGGGGGCCGTGGTCCCCGAACACCCGCGCTCCCCGGACCCGGATCAGGCCGGGGCCGATTCCGCCCCGGCCTCGGCGGGTTCGGCGCTGCGCGCGGTGGAGCTGATCGTCGCCGACCCCAGCACGGAGTCGCCGTCGTAGACCACCACGGCCTGCCCCGCGGCCACGCCCTTGGCGGGCTCCGCCAGCCGGACCCGGAGCTCGGGGCCGTCGGCGGTGTCGCGCTGCACGACCGTTGCCGGGTACACCTCGCCGTGCGCGCGCAGCTGCACGTGGCACTCGGTGGGCTCGGCCAGCGGCTCGCTGCCGCTCCACACCGGCCGGACACCGACGATCTCGTCCACCCGCAGCGACTCGCGCGGTCCCACCGTCACCGTGTTCTCCACCGGCTCGATGGACAGCACGTAGCGCGGGTTGGGCGCCCCGCCCAGGCCCAGGCCCTTGCGCTGGCCGATGGTGAACGCGTGCGACCCGTTGTGGCTGCCCACGACGTTGCCGTCCTCGTCCTGGATCGGCCCCGGCTTCTCACCGAGCCGGTTGTTGAGGAACCCGGCGGTGTCGCCGTCGGCGATGAAGCAGATGTCGTGGCTGTCGGGCTTGTCCGCCACGGAGAGCCCGCGCCGGTCGGCCTCCGCGCGCACCTCGTCCTTGGTGCAGTCACCGAGCGGGAACATCGCGTGCTCCAGCTGCTCGGCGTTGAGCACGCCCAGGACGTAGGACTGGTCCTTGCCCTCGTCGACGCTGCGCACGAGGCGGTTGTCGATCTTGCGGACGTGGTGCCCGGTCACGACGGCGTCGAAGCCGAGCGCGATCGCGCGGTCCAGGACCGCCTCGAACTTGATCTTCTCGTTGCAGCGCAGGCACGGGTTGGGGGTGTTGCCCGCCTCGTACTCCGCGACGAAGTCCTGGACCACCTCGCGGTCGAACTCCTCGGACATGTCCCACACGTAGAAGGGGATGCCGATGACGTCCGCGGCTCGGCGGGCGTCGTGGGAGTCCTCGACGGTGCAGCAGCCGCGCGCTCCCGTGCGGTAGGACTGCGGGTTCTTGGAGAGGGCCAGGTGCACTCCGGTGACGTCGTACCCCGCCTCGGCCACACGGGCCGCGGCTACCGCGGAATCGACCCCGCCGGACATGGCGGCCAGTACACGCAAAGTCATAACGCTGTCCAGCCTATGCGCCCCTCCGAGGGGCGGGCTACGTGTTTGTCCGCTCCGCGGTGTGCTTTGGGACAACCCGGTGACCGGACCGGGCGGGACACCGGGAGCGGCCCGGGCGGGACACCGGGAGCGGCCCGGGCGGGGGTGGTCCCTGGGTTCTGCGAAAATCGGGATATGGCTCTGTTCCGTCGTCGCCGCTCCGCCGGCTCTTCAGACTCCGATGAATCCACGGCCGCCGTGGCCGCCTTCTGGGACGCCTGGCCCGATGTGCGCTCCGCGCTGTCGGAGTCAGTGCAGTCCGACACCCCGGTCCCCGCCGAGATGTCCGAGCGGGTCTCCGCGCTGGTCAAGGCGATCCACCCCGATCTCGACTGGGAGGTGGGCCGTATGCCCCAGCAGACGCAGGGCGGGCTGGACGGCCTCGACCTGTCGCCGGACGTGGACCCCGCCAAGCTCCTGGAGCAGCTCGCCGCGCTGGACGACCCGTCCTCGCTCACCGACGCGCCCTCCTACGCCATGACGATGCGCCCCGGCGCCTCCGAGGAGGCGCGCGTGCAGTCGGAGCGCTGGTCGCGTGCGGCCCCTGAGGACGGCGAGTGGCGGTTCCGCCCGGTCCGCCCCGCCGACCACGAGCAGCTGAGCGGCACGGTGCGCTGGGACGACCACGAGCTGGACCTGTCGCACGTTTCGGTGTCGATGCGGGTCGACCAGGGCAGCGGCAAGATCGAGGTGGGCGTCTACCACCCCGACAACATGTTCCTTTCCGAGGAGACCCGGCAGGGCGTGGCCGAGCACGTCACGCTGCTGGCGCTGGGTGAGGACCAGGTCGTGCGCTGGATCGGGAAGGTCGGCTCGCTGGACGAGCGCCCCTTGGACCCGCTCCCGCCGACGTCCATGCCCGCGGTGGCCAAGCAGATGGGCGACCTGCTCGGCGGGTCCGACGGCTGGGTGACGCTGCACGGCAGGCTGCCGCTGCAGGGCCCGGTGGAGATCCTGCTCCGCCACCCGGTGACCCGCCGCGACTACCCCGCGCTGTCCCTGTTCGTGCAGGTCCTGGTGCCCTACGCGGACAAGGACGCCGACCGGATGCCGAAGGAGAGCTCGGTGGCCGCGCTGTCCGACCTGGAGGCCCAGCTGGCGGGGATCCTCGGGGAGAACGGCACGATGTTCATGCAGCAGACCGTGGCCGGGCAGCGGATGTACATCTATTACCTGGACCCGGACTCGGGTGTGCTGCCGGAGTTCGAGAACGCGCTCAAGGACTGGCCCGAGGGCAAGGCGCAGCTGCGCACCCAGCTGGACCCCAAGTGGCAACAATTCCACTCGGCCCGCCGCCCTTACGTCCGCAAATTGGGCGGATAGCGCCCCCGCCTGACGGTAAGGGTTTTCCGCAGGTCATTCCCGGGGCGGGTCAGGGCCGGGTCAGGGCCGGGTCAACAGCGAATCCCCGTTTGCGCATCTGGCGCCCAAGCCCCAACAGGCGTAACGTGTCCTTCCCGCCAGGAGGAACGTGTCATGGACGGCGTGTTGTCTCGAACGCCCAGGGGCCGGCCTCGGGTCGCAGCGGTCGGCGCGATACTCGCGCTGTGCCTGGTGGGCGCGCCGCTGATGTCCCTGTTCCCCGTCGGTCTGTGGGACAAGGCCCAGGCCCTGATGCTGAGCGGCGCGGAGCTGGGGGTCATGCTGCTCGCACCGGTGGCCGCCGGCGGCATACTGCTGATGTTCCTGCTGGCGATGGTCTGGCTGAGATCGGCTGGGGTGCACCACCCCACCTCGTCCGCGGCCCTGGTGACCGGGACGTCGATGGCCACGCCGGTCATCCTGGCCTACCTGGCGCCCGCCTTCACGCCCTTTCCCGGCGGCACCGTCCCGAACATCGCGGTGGTGAGCGCCCTGGTGGCCGCGGCGGCGATGGGCGCGTGCGTGCTGGCCGGCCTCTCACCGGGCCGCTGGCGGCCCGGTGTCCTCCCCGGTGTGGCGGTCGGGGCCGCCGCCCTGCTGGTCCTGCCGCTGGCCTCCGAACAGATGCGGGACCGCTCCGAGGAACAGCGCTCGCTCACCCAGATCAACGGGTTCGAGCACACCATCGCCGTCGTCGACCACCCCGACTGGGATCCGGTGCGGGTCCACGAGGTGCACGGCGGGCTGCGCATGACCTACACCCTCGCCGCCCCGGACGCGGAGGCGACCTCGGGCCCGGGGGTGACCGCGAGCGGCGCCCGCCCGGCCCAGGCCACCAGCGTCCACGTGCTGAGCTGGTCCCAAGGGCGCGCCGCCGAGGGGATCCACAGCGGCTGCGGTTTCCCCAGCGTGCGGTGTGTGGACGCCGAAGGGCTGGTGATCGTCCACCGCGGCGGCGACAACGGGCCGCACGACGGCCGCCCCCGCGAGGTGCGCGTCCGGGTCGGCGACGGAACCGTCGCGAGTGTCCTGCCCGCCGAGGCCTCCCCCGCCGACCAACTGCTCACCGTCGCCCGTGCGCTGCGGGCGGAGCGGCACGGCGAACGCCACGCCCTGGCCCAGACCGTCCTCCAGGACTGAACACGCCGGGCGGGCCCCTCTGCCGAACCGCTGGGCGGGCCCTTCAACCGACCCCCGGGGACCGTTTCCTGAGGTAGGCGAGCCGGTCCCGGAAGTGGGCGGCCTCCTCCTCGCTGATCGGACCGGCCCGGTGCGCCCGGAGGGTCTCGCGCGCGCCCGCAGACGCGCGGGAGGATCCGGAGGCGGAGCGGTGGTTCTCGTGGAGGACCCCGCCCCGGCGGTCGACCACGTACACCGAGTCGGCCAGTCCCCCGCTCTCCACGTGGTGGGCGACCTCGGGGAGCGCGTCGTAGATCCGCTGGTGTTCCCCGGCGTCCGCCCAGCGGCCGATGCCCTCGTGGTCCAGGCCGCTCTGGAACCGGTCGGCGATGCCCAGCAGGCTGTCGCTGTGGTGGGCGGCCACGAAGGTGACGCTCACCCGGTACCCGGCGCCGGTGAAGCCGCCGAGGAGGTCCTCGGCGTCGTCCGGGTCGCCGAGCGGGTCGACCACCACGACGTCGTGGGGTCCCGCGCGCACGTGTTCCAGGCAGCGCCGTTCCAGGTCGGGGGCGAGGTGCCGGGCCGCCTCGGTGAGGGCGTTGAAGGGGTCGTCCTCGAAGATCTCCGCGTAGGCGGGATGCGCCTCGGCGTTGTCGTCCCGGTGGTAGACGGTGGTGGTGCCCGCGCCGACCACCGAGCGGACGGTCTCCAGGAGCGAGGTCTTGCCCGCGCCGGGCTGGCCGGCGAGGAAGACCGCTTGGGGCCGCTCCCCGGGTATGCGTCCGGCCGGTCGTCCGGCCGGCCTGGGCGGGGTGAGCGCGATGCGGCGGCGGGCGGACACGAGTGCGTGTTCGCGCGGCGTGAGGGAGCGGTCCCCTCGGGGGCGGACCAGTTCGGCGAGCTCGTCGGCGAGCTCGGGGTACTCCTCCGTGACGGTCCGGCGGCCCCGGGCGCCGAGGAGGTGTGCGCGCCGTTCGACGCGCAGGTAGAAGCGGGCGCCCTGTTCGTACTCGGCCTCTTCCAAGGAGCGGTCCTCGGCCGCGGCGGCGAGCTGCTGGTAGAGGATGCGCACCCGGCGTACCGCGCCGCGGACGCGCTCTTGGGCGTAGGCGTCACCGAAGTGCTCCCGGTACCCGCGGAGCCGCTCCTGGTCCGCGAGGCCTCCGCGGACCTCCGGTCCCGTCCCCGCGCGCCGATCGCCCTCTCGCCGGTCGCCGCCCATGCCGCCCTCTCCCGAACCGGAACCCGTCGTCCGGACCTCGTCGGACCTTCCTATCCGAGCCGCGGCGGGTGTTCCAGGGGCCAGAGTCCCGCCGCCGTGGCCGGGTCCGGACAGCACCGGGTCAGAGCCGTGCCGGGTTCTGTGCCGTCACCACTCCCCTGCCCCACAGGCTTCCTGAGTGTTCACGTCAACCTCGCAGCACTGACCTGCGGTTGCGCAAACGATGGGATTGACTCCACTCAGTAAGGGGAACTGGATCGTCCGAAACCCCTTTACTCCTGGGGTTCCCGATCTTTGGTCGGGGCATACGACACGTACGAGCACCGGTGGGCGCGCGACTCCCTCAGACCCCGGGAAGGGTGTAGCTGTTGAGTTCTGGCCAGGAACGAGGCAACGGCACGTCGGCGGAGGGCAACCCCCGCAAACCAGGGGGCGGCCCCTCCGCTCCGGCAGAAGGATCGACGCACGGGCACGACTTCCACACCGGCCGAAACCCGGTGAACTGGCCAGTCGTGGTGGGCCTGGTCCCGGAGCCCGCCGCGCACTTCCAGCGGCGTGAGATCTCCGGCGCCCTCGACGAGGCCCTCGCCGCTTTCGGGGCCCCGGCCGCGCACCAGGTGCTGTCCGGGGAGAGCGGGGTCGGCAAGACCCAGCTGGCCGCCCGGCACACGGCGCTCCTCCGCGCCCGCCCGTCGCCCGGCCAGCGCCCCGAGGTCCTCGTGTGGGCGGACGCCGCCACCCGAGACGGGGTGGTCTTCGCCTACGCCCAGGCGGCGAGGCGGCTCTTCGCCTCGGTCCCCAACGACCCCGAACTCGCCGCGGGGCAGTTCCTGTCCTGGCTGCACGAACCCGTGGACGCGCGGGGCCGCCGCTGGCTGGTGGTGTGGGACGACCTGGCCGACCCGGTGGAGGTCGGGGACCTGTGGCCGCCCTCGGACCGGGAGCACGGCCGGATGATCGTCACGACCAGGAACGGTCCGGACGGTCCCGCCGGCCGCCGCCTGGTCCCGGTCGGTGCGTTCTCCGACGCCGAGGCCCGCGCCTACCTGCGCTGCGCGCTCGCGGAGGCCGGGATCCCGCACACCGGTGACGAACTCGCCTCCCTCGCCGCCGCCCTGGGGAACCTGCCCCTCGCCCTCGCCCAGGCCGCGGCGTACACGGCCGACCGCCAGCTCACCCCCGCCGCCTACCTGGAGCTGTTCCACCGCCGGATGGCCGCGCTCAGCGAGAGCTTCCCCCGCTGGGACACGCGCAGCCCGCTCGCCGCCACCTGGGAGCTGGCGCTCGAACAGGCCGACTCCCACCGCCCCGAGAGCGTGGCCCGCCCCCTCATGGGGCTGATCGGGCTCCTGGACTCGACCGCCGCCCCCGAGCAGGTCATCGTCTCCCGCCCGTTCCGCAACTACCTGGGCCGCCGCACCTACCCCGCGCGCATCCTCGCCCGGAACGAGGTCCGGCTGGCACTGGCCGCCCTGGAGCGCCTCAACCTGGTCACCCGCGACACCCCTCTGGTGATCGGCGCCCACCGCCTCACCCAGCGCGCCACCCGCGAACACACCCGCACCCGCCCCAACCGGGAGGGGGTCCGCGCCATCGCCGACGCGCTCGTGGACGTATGGCCGGAGACCGCGCGCGACTCGGCCCTGGGACGGAGGCTGCGCTCCAACGCCGCCGTGCTGCGCGAGCGGACCGACGGCCGGGTCCGGGTGTGGAGCTGGCTGTGGGAGGAGAGCATCCACCCGGTGCTGTTCCGGGCGGGCCGCGGACCGCGCTCCGCCCGCCGGACGGAGTGGGCGGTGACCTACTGGGAGGTGTTGGCCGAGGCGGTCGGCCAGACCCTGGCCCCCGACCGGCCGGACCTCCCGGGCTCCTCCGGCACCTCCGGAACGAGTGTCGGCGGCGACCACCCGGCCCGGTTGATCGGGGCTTCCGGCGACCTGTCGGAGGCGCAGCGGGCCTTCGAGGAGCTGTACGAACGCCAGCTGCGGGTGCTCGGACCCGACCACCTCGACACGCTCCGGACCCGGCACGGGCTGGCCTACCTGCGCTCCGAGGCCGGGGACACCACGGGCGCGATCGTCCGGTACCGGGACCTGCTCTCCGACCTGGACCGCGTGGTGGGCCCGGACCGCGTGGAGACCCTGAGCACCCGGGGCAACCTGGCGGTCTGCCGGGCCGCGGCCGGGGACCTCGCGACGGCGATCCGGTCCGCGCAGGCGCTCCTCGCCGACCAGCACGAGTACCTGGGGCCCGACCACCCCAACACCCTCAACACGCTGCACAACCTCGCCCACTGGCGCGGAGTCGCGGGCGATCCGGAGGGCGCGGTGGCCGAACTCCGCGAGCTGGTCGCCGCCCAGGAGGAGGTTCTGGGCGCACACCACCCGAGCACCCTGGTGAGCAGGCACAACCTCGCCTGCTGGCGGGCCCGCGCCCACGACGGGGAGGGCGCCATCCGGGCGTTGGAGGCCTTGGTGGCGGACCGGCGCCGGGTTCAGGGGCCCGAGCACCCGGACACCCTGAGCAGCCTGCGCCAGCTCGAACGCCTCCGCCGCGAGTCCCGTGCCCGCGCCCGGGAGGCACCCAACGAGCGCGCTTCGGACGACAGCGGGGCGCGCGAGAGCGGCGCCAACGGCAACGGCGGCACCCACGAGGTGGACCCCAACGACGAACCCACCGGACCCCAAGCGCTCAACCACTCCTGGGGCTGAGCCCCCGCTTTCCCCGCTTTCCCCGCTTTCCCCCGATGATCTTGCTCCTGGTAGCAATTTCGGCGCCGATTTCGCCTCTGGTAGCAAGATCATCGCGGTGGGGGCGGCTTAGAGCGGCCAGCCGGTGTAGGCCTCGGCGAGGTAGGCGGAGCCCGCTTCGGAGGAGGTGATGGAGGACAGCTCACCGAGCTGGCGCTCCCGGTCGAAGGGCGTGCTCTCCGGCGCCCGGTGCAGGAGCGTGGTCATCCAGTACGAGAAGTGCTGGGCGCGCCACACCCGCGCCAGCGCGCGGTCGGTGTAGGTGTCCAGGGCCTCCTCCCGGCCGCCATTGAGCGCGCTCTCCAGTACCTCCGCGAGCACGCGGACGTCGGCCAGCGCGAGGTTGAGCCCCTTGGCGCCCGTCGGGGGCACCGTGTGGCCGGCGTCCCCCGCCAGGAGCAGGCGCCCGTGCCGCAGCGGCGTCTGCACGAAGCTCCGGAAGGGCAGGACCGAGCGCTCGATGACCGGGCCCTCCGCGAGGGAGAAGCCGTCCTCCCCGGCCAGGCGCGCCTGGAGTTCGTCCCAGATGCGCGCCTCCGACCACTGCGAGGCGTCCTCGCCCGGGTCGCACTGGAAGTACATGCGCTGCACCCGGTCGCTGCGCTGGCTGATGAGCGCGAAACCCCGGTCCGAGCGCGTGTAGATGAGTTCCGAGGCGCTCTTGGGGGCCTCGCACAGGATGCCGAACCAGGCGTAGGGGTACTCCCGGAAGTACTGCTGGCGGTCCTCGACGAGCTCGCGGCAGATGCTGCGCGAGCCGTCCGCGCCCACCACGATCTCGGCGGTGATCTCGTGCCGGCGCCCCTCGTCGTCCAGGTAGCCGACCCGCGGCTCGGTGACGACGTCGGCGACGCCGACCTCCCGGACGCCGAACCGCACGTCGCCGCCGTCCCGGGCCCTGGCCCGGGCCAGGTCCTTGAACACGGATGTCTGCGGGTACAGCCAGACCGAGGCGCCCACGAGCTTCTCGAAGTCCAGGCGGTGGCTCACCCCGCCGAAGCGCAGGTCGATGCCGCCGTGCCGGTCGCCTTCGCTGAGGACGCGGTCGCTGGCCCCGCTCTCGTCGAGCAGCCGGACGCTGTCGCGCTCCAGGATGCCCGCGCGGTGGGTGGTCTCGATGTCCTCCTGGGTGCGGTGGTCGACGACCACGCTCGGGATGTCGGCCAGGTGGAGCAGGTGGGAGAGCAGGAGCCCGGCCGGTCCGCCGCCGACGATGGCGACGCGGGTGCGGGTCCTGCTGGCGGGCTCGGGCATGGGGGCGATCCTTCCTTCCGCTGGTCCGGCCCTCCGGAGGGACCGGTCTTCCGGCAAGCGCGGCCGTTCGGTGGTCCGAAGGTAGAGCGGGGCCGGGGTGCGGCGTGGGCCACCCTTTCGCTCAGCGGAAGAATTGTCGAGGTCCGGCAGGCGACGCGGGCACTCACGAGCACCCGCGACCGCTCAGGTGCGTTCCCCGCCCAGCATCCTCGAGATCCCGCGGGAGGCGACCTGCAGGGCCGCGACCAACCGGCCGGTCTCCCGTTCCAGACTCGGCACGACCACCCCGATCGCGGCCACGACCTCGTCCTGGGACCGCACCGGCACCGCGACCGAGCACGCCCCGAGGGTCATCTCCTCGGCCGTGGTGGCGTAGCCCTCCCGCCGGACCCGCTCCAGTTGCCCGCTCAGGACCTTCGGCTCCCGGACGGTGTGCGGGGTGACCGGGCTCAGCGAGGCCAGCACCCGGCGGCGCACGTCCTGCGGGGCGTGCGCCAGGAGCACCTTGCCCACACCGGTCGCGTGCAGGGGCAGGGTCGCCCCGACGCCGCTCACCGCCGGGACCGAGGCCCGCCCGGCCAGGCGCTCGATGTAGAGGGCCTCGGTGCCGTCGCGGACCGCGAGGTGCACCGTGGCGAGTGTGGCGGCGTAGATGTCGTGCAGGAACGGCGACGCCGCCTCGCGGAGCCGTGACTGGACCGGTGCGAGCAGCCCGATCTCCCACAGCCGGCGCCCGACCGCGTAGTCCTGGCCCCTCCGTACGAGGGCTCCGTGTTCGACGAGCTCCGCGACGATCCTGTGGACGGTCGTGAGCGGCAGCTCCGCGCGCCGCGCGATCCCGGAGAGCGGCAGCTGCGGGTGGCGGTCGTCGAACGCCCCCAGGATCGCCATGACCCGGCCGGTGACCGTCGCACCGGGTGAACGGGTGTTTCCTGCCATGGCGCCCATCCTTTCACCCGTGCGGCCCGCACGCGGCGCGCCGGGCACTCCCGGAACTCGGGCCGGGGGACGATGAAACCCAAGTGGGGTCGGACGGCGTCCAACCGGGTAACCCCACACGCATGGGAAGGGTGAGGACGATGCCCCTGCCGCGCACCGAGACGACGATCGGCCTGGTGGCCGCGACGGCCCTGATGGTGACCGGTTGCGGAAACGACGACGCTCCCGGGACGGGCCAGCAAGGCACGGACGTGTCCAGGGACTCGCCCGGGACGGACGAGGCCATCGTGATCGGCGAGGACCCGTGGATCATCGTGCACGACTTCTCCGCGGGCCCCGAAGCCCTCCTGCACCTGGAACTCGAGTACCTGCCCGATCACGACTGCCTGGTGGTGCACGGGGTGAACCCGGAGACCCAGTCGGTGGAGTACTCGGGTGCCCCGGTCTGGCCGGAGAACGTGCAGCCCCTGAACAAGGACGGCGACGTGGGCGTGGTCGACCCGGACTACGGGCGGCTAGTGGACGGTGAGTCCTTCACCGCTGGAGGCTCCCCTGGGGCAACGGAATCACTGCCCTCCGCGGTCGAGATCCCCGACGAGGAGTGCCTGGCCGACGGCGGCTTCGTCCCCATCAACCACGGGTCCTTGGGGGCCGGCGAGGACTGAGGGTCTGAGGCCCGCCCCGCCTGAGGGGCCGTTGATTTCCTGTTTCCTGGCAGCGGCCCCAGTGTCACTGGGCACCTGTGGCACGCGAAGGCCCACCTGCACCCGGTGTACTCAGCGGATGGGGACACGGACGCGGAGGACTCCGGCCGATGCGGGCAGGTCCACGTCTGCCGCCTCTACGACGTGCGCTGAATACGCGGCTCCACCGGTCGGGGATCGGTGGAGCCGGGGTTCATTCCAGGCACTCGCCTTCCACGAGCTTCACTTCGCCGTCCTCCCAGCCGTCCATGCTGCGGTTTTCTCCACCGCCCACCCATTCCATTTCATACTTGCTGTAAAAAACCTCCCCGTCGGACTCCATGGGGCAGGAGACTTCAATCCTTGCCCACGCGGAGTCGGCCCCGAAAACCTCGCCGGGCCGCACCTCGGACAATCGACCGAACCCCCATGAGGACTCCCCTCCCCAGGAGAACCATGTCATTCTGTCAATTCTGACGTAGTTTGACGGCATGTAGCGATTCGGCGCCGTATGGTAGTTCACCTGCTCGCCGACTTCCATCACGTACACGGGCTCACCGAGGTTGATTCGCGCCCCGGTCGCGTAGTTGCGCCCGAACCCCAGCACAAGAAGAGACACGCAGACGGCTGCAATGAGCATGCCCCTCTTTCGCGCGGAAGTGCGCATGGATTCCCTCGTTCTCACAGTCTCGTTCGGACGGATGGCGGCGTGCGGAACTGTCATCCAACCGCGACGGACGGGTCCGCCTCGTAGCTGGGGGGTGGTCAGAGCCCACCCGTCGTTCCGGGGCCGGGGAACGGCCAGGAGCAGATTCGGCGCAGCAGGTCACCGGGCACGGCAGGGGTCAGTACCCGAACCAGCGCCTCTTCTGCTGCTCGCCCGTCCCCTTCCAGGCGTGCAGGACCGGCCAGACCAGAGGCGTGGCCAGGAGCAGTGCGAACATCCACCGGACCGGCCAGGGTTCGATGATCCCCTGGAACGCCTGGGGCGTCGCGACCAGTACCGTGACCAGGGATATCGCCCCTGTGGCGAATATCGGGGCGCTGGTCCGGACCCGGCCGGACAGGGATGCGGCGAATCCGATGGTCACCAGCACGAACGGCAGGCACAGCCCGAGCACCCCGGCCTGGACATAGGCCGGGGCCGGGTCCGGCTGGCCCGGCAACAGCGTGGTGCCGTCACTCATGAAGGCGAAGGCCAGGGCCGCGACAAGGCAGACGGGAGCGTACAGGGCGACCGCGAACACGGTCGACATCCAGGGGTAGGGGTTCGCGGGGACTCCGGCAACCCGCCGGAGCGGCGTCCCCAGGGCCTTCTCCGACAGCCAGGCCGCGGTACCGAGTCCGCCGCTGAGCAGTGCCGGAGCGACGGCCAGCGCGTACATGAAAACGGTCTCCTGGTACGGGGACGCTGGGCCTCCCATCAGCCAGTACGCACCGATCACGGCGGCGGCCAGCAGGCACATGTGCACGACGGGCAGCGCGTCGCCCCTCCGCCTCGACCGGTGGACCCCGAACGCCAGGGCTGCCGCCGCGCCCAGGAAGACCGCGGCGCTGAACAGGTCCGCCAGGAACCTCGATCCGCCCGGGAACCGGGACATCGTCAGCATGGTGGAGGCGGCGTTCAGGCCGTAGAGGACCGCGCCGATCAACGCGCAGAACCGGGCGCTCTGCCGCAGGAGGCTGTCGGTCAGCACCACGGGTGTCCCTACAGGTGTGCCTGGCACCCCCTCGGGAGGTCGGCCGGGCATGCCTTCGGGGGGTCCGCCGGGTGGGTTCCCGGGGGTTGCGCCCGGTGCTTCCTCAAGTGGTCGGCCGTTCTCCGGGTTGGTGGGCACTGGCGGTTCCTCCGGTCAGAGCAAGGGGCGGGGGCGGGCCGGTACGGGGTCCTGCCACGTCCGCCGGTGTGCCCGGCGGCCGCCTTCCCGTGCTCAGGCCGTCTTCGCCCTGTTCGATCCGCCGAGTGCACGGCTTGTTCTCCCTCTCCGTGTTCAGACTCGGCCGGGCAGCTCCGGATGGGGGCCTCCTGTTCTATGTCGGGCCGTGCCGGACTCAGCCGTCCAGGTAGGCGGCACGTGAGTCGAAGTACTCGGCCTCAGCCCGGGTCAGCGGTCGGGAGCGCTCCGCGACGATGGCCTCACGTGCACCGAGGGGGTCGGCCATCCGCCCGTCGGCGCCCCTGTGGTTCTCGTAGAGGCGGTCGCCGTCGCGAGTGGCGACGTGCATGGAGTCGACCAGTCCATGTGACTCCAGGTGGTGGGCGACGTCGGGGATCGCGGCGTAGAAGCGGTCGTGTGTTGCCCGCTCGACCCATCGGCCGTAGCCGTACTCGTCCCGGCTTACTTGGTAACGCTCGGCGATCCCCTGGAGGCTGAGGGACTCGTGGGCAGCCATGAACGCGACGGCAACGTTGTAGCCCTCGTCCGCGAATCCCCTGACCCAGTTCTCGGCGATTTCCTTGTTGCCCAGGGGATGGCTGACGATGACGTCGTACTTCGTCGCGCCGCCCCGCAGGTGGTGCAGGTAGCGTTGCCGGGCATCGCCGGGGAGTTGGCGGTCGGCGATGTGGTGCCCGTCGTGCTCGTACTCCCGGGCGATCGCCTCGTAGTGCGGGTGCACCTTCGCGTTGTCATCACCGTCGTAGAGGGCGATGCGGGATCCGCCGAGCCCGCCTCGAGCGAACTTCTGGGCGCTGGTTTTCCCGATGCCGGGTTGACCGGCCAGGAAAGCGACCCTTGGCCTCTCCCCGGGTGACCGGACCGGGACCTCTGTCGGAGTGAGATCGGCGATGCGCGCTTGGACCGCGCGCTCCAGCTGCTCAGGGGCGAGCGACCGGTCCCGGGCCGCTGGGTCGTGCTCCGCTCGCAGGCGCGCAGCAAGCTTCGGGTACTCCGCCAGGATCTGTTCCTGCTCCTCCGTTGAGAGCTCATCGATGCGCTTCTGAACGTCGGCATGGTGGCGCCGCAGCCTCTCGAACTCCCGCTGTTCAGCGGAGCCCTCCTGAGCGAAATGGGCGAGCAGCTGGTATTTCAACCACACGCTTTCGATGCAGCCGTCGAGGCGTTCCCGGCGTTTGATCGTGGCGATGTGCGCGCGCTGTGCGCGGTCGCGCTCCTGCTCCTCGACGCTGCGGTCGTCGCTCATGAGGCTCGGCTCTCCCAGGGGGCTCGGGGTTCTGGGTCGTTCCTATCCCGGTTCCGGGCGGCAGAACAGAGCAGAACCACCCCGTGGCCGAGAGTGGTCAGGGATCCCGATGTGAGCCTGGGCCGGGCGAGGAACGTTTGCGGTATGCGCGGAACGCATAGGCTCCCGGGCCGCTCTCGGAGTACCGGGCGCTGTGCGCGCTGAACCGGGTGGGAGCGGGCGAGGCAGTGCGCATTGGTGAGCTCGTCACCCTCGACAACGTCTGCTTCGCCACATGGGTGCGTGGCGGTTGGCCGGCAGCCGACCACGGCGACCGGGTGAGCGGACCCTGGCTGGGACCGCCCGCCCGGCGGGGTCCCGGACAGCTCACGGTTGCGGGCGCTCCGGGTTACCCGGCTACGCGACCGTCCGGATTCCCGGTTGCCCGGCACTCCAGGGCTCGGGCTACTCGCGGAGCCAGGGCTCCGGGAGCGGGGAGCGTTCGGTGAGGGCGCGGTCCAGGCGCTCCCAGCAGCGGGCGGCCTCGCGGAGCGCACGCCAGGCGACGACCACTCCCCCGACCTCCCGGAGCGCTTCGCTCACCGCGTCGTAGCACTGGGTGGCGTACTCGTAGGCGATCCCGCGCCGGGACGCGGGCGGTGCGGGGCGCAGCGCGGCGCGCCAGGTGGTGGGCAGCGGTTCGCCGGACCTGATGCGGCGGTCGAGTTCGGAGAACAGCCGGTCCGCCCGGGCGAGGGTGCGCACGGCGTGCGCGGACCGGCCAGGGTGGCGGAGGATCGCACCGATCTCCGCGACCAACTCGTCGGTCCGGTGGGTCAGAGCGGCGCCGGACTGCTTCTGGGTACCGGGCCACTGGGTGGTGTGGGTGCGACGTCGCGGGGTGTTGGGGTGGGAGTTCATGCGCAGCACACCCTCACGGCCTCGGGGAGGTGGGTCGCGTACCGGCGCACCCGGCGGGAGCGGCGGCGGAGTTCGGCGGCGAGCCCGTGGATGTAGCCGTAGGCGGAGGCGTGCAGCCCGCGGGTGGGGCGCGCGAGGCGCACAGGCACTGCGAGCACGGCAATGAGGGCCAGTAGGATTTGCATGTCGTCCTGTCCTATTCAGGTCGGCCATGGCCCCGGGGCGTGTGTCCGCACGTCGCCGGGGTTCCCTAGTTGGGTTGAGTAACTATACCTTTACCTTGTCATAGCTAGCTATGGCCTGTCTCAGATTAATTCACTAGACCACCGCATGCCAGTCTCGATTGCATGGCAGATGCGAGCATCCCCGCTGGTTACGGCCCTGACAGCGAGCTTGACTACGAAGGCCCCGACCCGGTCTGGCTACAGCTGGCCGCAGTACTGATCGCGAGAATCGAGCGGGGCGACTATCCACCCAAGAGACCGATCCCCAGCATCGCGGGGCTCGTCCAGGAGTTCGGACTGGCGCGCGGAACCGTCCGCAAGACGACCGCCTACCTAGCGGAGCTCGGTTATGTCCGCATTGTGAACGGGAAAGGCGCTTTCGTCCTAGCTCGCAACTAAGATCGATTTTCACCCATTAGTCACAATGGGCCGCTGCATCGTGCCAAAAAAACTTCAAGAAAAACCCGGGATTCCGTTCCCAGCACCCTGCGGAGTGCGCCATACTAATCACAGAGGGTAGGAAGCAGGTCCCGCCGGGGGTTCTTCTACTCACCTCCGGCGGGTGCTTGTTCCGTCCGACCCACCCTCTCGGGGCTCCGATTCAACGTCCGCCTCACTATCGGACGCGGAGTTCTTAGCGGCGGTAACTTCTACGCTCTGGTTTCCGCCGCTACTCGCTTGCCCGGAACCGTCCTGCCCCTGGAGCTGGGACTCCAGCTGGCGCACCTGACGGCTCAGTTCCTCCAGCCGGTCCATTACCGCGGTGTGCTGCACCAGCTCCATCTGCTGGTCCTCTTCCCAGCGGCTCTTGCCGAACTCCTCCTCCATCGAGGTCACGATCACGCCGATCACCAGGTTCAGCATGATGAACGCGGTCAGCACGATGTAGAGGACGAAGAAGATCCAGCCGTACGGGTGGTGGGCGAGCACGGCGTCCGAGACGTCCGGCCAGTCCTCCGTAGTGATCAGCAGGAACATCGTGTAGAGCGTCGTGCCCAGGTTGCCGAAGTACTCCGGGACGGCCTCCCCGAACAGCTGCTGCGCGAGGACCGCCGACGTGTAGATGACGATCAGCAGCAACCCGATGACCGTGCCCATTCCCGGCACGGCTTGGAAGAGCGCGCCGATGATCTGACGCATCTGCGGGACCGCAGTGATGAGCCGTAGGACGCGGAGCACCCGCAGGATGCGCAGCACAGCGAACGGGCCGGTCGCAGGGATCAGCGACACCGCGACCACGGAGAAGTCGAACCAGTTCCACGGGTCCTTCCAGAAGTTCCACCGCCAGGCGTAGAGCTTCAGGAGCATCTCGACCACGAACAGGCCGACCACGAAACGTTCGGCCACAATGAGATACGGAAGTACAGAACCCCCATAAGTGGCCCAACCCAATATCACGGCATTGAGCAGGATCACGGTGAGCATCGTGTTGGAGAACCAGCGGTTCTCGACCAATCGAGTGACCTGATCACGCCGCAACGCCACAAACCCCCTCGCGCTCACGCCCTGAATTCAGACAAGGCGCAGCCAAATGTATCGAAGCACTTCCGGACACCCCGGAGCGCGTCATAGTTCCCACCGTTCAGCGCACGTCCAGCCCGACAGGACGGGTCCGGCGGTCGGCACCCGGCCGGGCGGGCCCCACCGACCGGAGAAGGCACGACGACCAGACGACAGTAGTGTCACGAGGGGATAACCGCACCCGGGTTCGGCACGTGCCTCTTCCCACACGCCGGCGGTTCTCGGTTTCGGCCCCGACCGATCCATCCCCGACCACCCACTGGAACCGGCACCGAGCCGCAGGTACGAGCATCCTGCCCAGGGCGAGCCCGTGCCTGAAACGTCGTACCCCGCTGGTATGTTCGTCGCTGGCCTCGGCGGCTTTCGGCAGCTACCGGGCGCCGCCCCCAGTACAGCGCCCGCGACCGAGGAAGAGACATGGCGGAGCTGAAGTACTTCACCGGTTCGATGAACTCGGGCAAGAGCACGATGGCTCTCCAAGAGCACCACTCCCGCGGCGGCGAAGGTGTTCTGTACACCAAGCAGGACCGCGCGGGCTCCGGGATCATCTCCTCGCGCCTGGGCCTGAAGTCGCCAGCTCTCGAGGTCGGCGACGCCCTCGACCTCTACGACGACATCGCGGACCGCAAGGCCCCCTACGTCATCTGCGACGAGGCCCAGTTCCTGTCGTTCAAGCAGGTCGGTCAGCTGGCGGGGGTCGTCGACGGCATGGGCATCGACGTGTACTGCTACGGGATCCTCACGGATTTCCAGGGCGCCCTGTTCCCGGGCTCCCAGCGCCTGGTGGAGCTAGCAGACAAGATAGAGATCCTGCCGGTCTATGCGCGATGCTGGTGCGGCAACCGCGCTACGCATAACGCCCGCGTGGTCGACGGGGTGATGGTGTACGTGGGCGAACAGGTCCACATCGGGGGTACGGAGTCGTACACGACCCTGTGCAGGCACCACTTCATGGCAGGCGTGGCGTAGTCCAACCGGTGACCGCCACTACTCAGGGATAATAGTAAAGAAGCGACCATCCAGGCGATCGCCGAGATCTTCGGCCTGTCTCTTGAAATCGTTCTCCGGAACTTGACCGCTTTCCGCCCCCGTGGGGTCACCGGAAAGGTTAATCTTGTATACGGCACTTCGTGACTGAGCGACAGCTAGGTACTGAGAGACGCCTTCCTCATTTTCACCGTAGTAGGCTTGCACATCGTCAGCCCAAGACAACGCCTCTTCAGAATCAATCACAGAAAATTCTTCGGAAACCACTGAAATTTCCTGTTGATATATTTCTGACGCTATTAGATCCCGATCCCCATTCGGATCATGGATGATTGCCTCAAAGCTGAAGTCCATGTACCAGAGCGCCGTCGTCCCCACCTGCGGTTTCACAGTGTAACTACACTCCCCCGACGCCATTCGCTGACTTGAGGGATCATAGCCAGAATCCTCAGCAGCATCTGAGTGACTACTAGAAATCTCATCTTCAATCGAGATGGCTGTCATTTCATCAAGAGAAATATAATCATTACAGAGGTCGAGCCCTCCGGGCTCCATAACTTCCCTCGGCTGGCCAGTCTGCTCAACGAGCCCAGGAGGCTCTTCACTGGCCCCTGGGACTCCGGATGATGCTGTGCTGACGAACAGGCTCAGTACACCCACAAGGACACCGAATACACTGAAAGCCGCGAGCGTTCCACAGCCGAAAATCGTCGCAGCAGCCTTCCAGCCGTGTAGGCCCTTCGTCGCCGGTTCCTTGCGCTCCCGATCCGTTTCTTTCGTGTCCGCCACGGTTACGCCTGCGCCTCCAGCTGAGCCTTCACTTCGGGGTGCTCAAGCGGACGGGTGAAACCCACGATGTCCGCACGATTGGGGTCATCGTACTCGCGCACGGCGATAGGTCCACAGTTGGTGCACCAGGCTTCAACCATCAACCCGTCGTCGACCACCATTCCCATATGGCCGGGCCCCGGGGGTTCTCCAGCACGGGTCACATCGAAGAAGACCAGGTCACCCGGTTGTTCCTCACCCATCGGAACCTCCGGACCGAAGTCCCACTGGTCTTGGGAAATCCGAGGCACTGTCACGCCGATGCTCTCGTAGGCCTTCATGGTCAATCCGGAACAGTCATAGCCGTCCGGACCGGTGCCACCCCAGACATACGGGAGCCCGCGCTGGTCGAGGGCCCAGTCGACAACCGCCTGGGTCAGCTCGTCCGGGGCCTGACCGATCGGTCCGCCTTCCTCATCCAGCTCACAGAGGACAGCGCTGCGCACGGAGTCCGTGGTGTCGTATTCGCCTTCCGCATAGCGTTCAGCCCACTCCATCACGTCGTCCACGTACCACCAGGCGTGGTTGTAGCCGTAGATCGCCTGTCGGACGTCGTCCTCCAAGCCGTGGGCGAGCAGGTAGTCAGCGGCGGCGGGGATCGCGTCGGCGGGGTTGTAGACATCGACGATCCCGTCCCCGTCACCGTCGACCCCGTAGCCCTCCTCCGGCCGGTCCTCGACCGCCTGTACCGGCTCACCGCCCCAGCTGTTCCCGGCCGCCGAACCGTCCAGCGAACCGAACTGCATGGGACCGGCCGCACCCCAGTCGTTATGGCCTTCAGTGATCCCCGGGCCGTCCCAGCGCCCGTGGTGCGACTCCACCTGGCCGATGCCCGCCAGGATGTTCCACGGCACCCCCCGGTCGTCCCCGGCTTCCTGGTACAGCTCCAGGTAGTTCTCCGGGATGGAGTCCATGGCGTATTCGCTGGTCCCCGGCTGGTCGGCGTCGGCGTTGGGTTCGCAGATCACCCCGGAGGCGAGCCAGGAGCCCACTTGGGAGTTGTTCGTGATCGCCGGGATCACCATCAGGGTCAGGAAAACCAGTCCGGCCACACCGACAGCGGCCGCCACGGCGGCCCGGGTCAAGCATGATCCGCTTCGCTGCTCATCGGGGGCGGGGGTTCGGAAAGCGGAGATCAAGCGGTCACTCCTCCCCGAATTGTCCTGATTCCGCGGGCTGGAAGTCGAAGACCTCCCAGGAATCACCTTCGTGGGTCACGGTGATGGCGAACTCCCCGAGGTCCTCGTCGAATCCGGCGTCGCCCGTCTCGGTGATGGACTGAGCCGTGACCTCGAAAGTGATCGAGTCCTCGCCGAAGGTCCGAATCGTGTCCACCGAGGCCCGTCCTTCGGCGACCGCCTCCGCCTCGGTCATTTCCTCCCAGAAGGCCCCGGCCCGAGTCGCATCGGAGAGCACTTCCGCGTACTCCTCGGTCGCCAAGGCCTCCATGGAGGCGTAGTAGGTCTCGGGGTCCTCGGTGTAGTCGATGGTGCCGTAGGCCTCGGCGAAGGCCTGCGCTGTCGCGCCCGCAGCCTGGAACTCTGCCTCGCTGAACGGGAACCATTCGAGGACGTCCAGGTCCTCGGCCCCGGTGGTCGGGATCGGGCTGGGCGGTGCCGTGGCAAGCCCGTCCGTTCCGGTGGGCTCCTCGGTCTCGCTCTGCGCCGTCCCAGGTTCGCGGGGCGGACCGGTGGGCTCTTCTGCTTCGTCGCCTCCGAACCCGCCGAGGCTGATGTAGATCCCGAACCCGGCCAGGGCAACGATCAGGCCGACGATGACCAGTCGCTGGGTGCGTTCGGGGAGAGGGTTTGGCATGGTTCCCGGGGTGCCTCGTCTTCGGTCAGTCGTCGTTCAGCCAGAAGGGGACATCGCGTTTCCGGTCCCTGGTGCTCGATGATCCACCCTCGCCCCAGAAGGGAGTGATGGGGGCGTTGTCGTTCTTCTTTCCGGAACCGCTCAACCAGCTGCCCTCACCGTCACCGCGCCTACCCCGGTCTGCAGGGGCGGGGCGAGGCGGTCGCTGCGGTGCGGGCCGGTCGCGCTTCTCCCGCGCACCTCCCCAACGGGAGCCGCGGTTTCCCACGTTGCCCTGGGCCGGGGTGTCCTCGCGACCGCTGAAAATACCGCGCCCGGTACTGGGCTGCGGCCGCTCTGAACTGGCAGCGCGGGAGTTGCCCGAAGCTCCGCCGAACACCCCGCTGTCCGCACCACCCGACCCGGAACCGCCGCTGTCCCTTCGGTCCGAGTTGTTGCCGCCACCTCCGGTACCGAAGACCGCAGCCCAACCGCTATCCCCGGTTCCGGTGTAACCCCCGGTCGGACGAGGCGGAATGGATGAACCACCGCCTTCACCCCCGCCACCGGTGCCCTTGCTACTCAGGCTCGGGGCTTGGTCAGAGGAACGGTTACCACCGCTGGGTCGCCCGGTGGCACTAGGACTCTTCCTGTTGACGTTGAGCGGCGGCGCAGCATCGTTGTCTCGGACACGACCGTAGCCAGCCGCGCCCCGAACACGGGCACCATCGCCGCGTGTGGTCCCGCCCTCCGGGACCTCCTCGCCACCATCCGCAGCACCGGCTGGTACACCACCACTGGCAGGCACCCCACCAGCCGTCCCCGCAATCATGGCTGCACGACGCCGACCCCAGTTCTGGCCCTTGAGGTAGGCAACCGGCGGCAGAACCGCCGCGCTCTTGTCCAGAGCCTGCGTCCGAGCAGCGTCACTGATAACGCGCGAGGCAAAGGTCTGGGCATTCACCGATGCGAAGAGGTAGGTCAGGGTTTTCCGGTAGATGAAAATAGCCAACGTGAACAGGGCCAACAGAATCATCTGCAGACCCCACCCTAGATTGGTCGACATGACGATTCCGTAGCTCATGACCAACAACGCGATTAGCAGCACAACGAAGATCTGCTTAAGCAGGAAACCGACCATTAGCTCAACCCACCTGAGTAGGACCATACGCCCATATCCTGGATGGATGCCTATGAGCAGGAAGATCGGCGATAGCATAAAGAGCAGCATGAAGGCAATCTTGAGTACAATAAGCGCCACAGATCCAGCGAGAATCAGACCACCAGCAAAAATAGAAGCAAAAAGTGCAAGAGTGGCAACCCCTAGACGACTTCCTTGGTCATCGCCAGAGAAAAGTGGATAGATGCTCGGGTATGTTGACTCTACGTCTGCAGCAATTTCCTCATAGGACTCTTGCTTCTCTGAAACGAGTGCATTCGCGTCAATATCGCCATCAGCAATCTGCTGCTGTTCAATTCGGCTAATCCCCTGAGCTTCGATCAAGTCCATCGAGTGGTCAATGGAAGCGTCTTCAGCAAGACCCGTACTGCCAAATTGCCCTGCCACCCATGGCTGACAAACCAAACTCGACCACATCATGTCAGCATTACGCCGTACCTGGAAATCAGATTCTGATTCCCAATCAGCGCGCTCGGGAGGCTCTGCGCCAGCCGGACAAGTGCCCGAACCTCCTCCATAGGGAACTTGACCAACAGCACTGGTGACCAGCTGAGTACCAGAATTCACGAGTGTGTTCCCCAAGCCCATAACCTGAGCCGGATTGACGAGAATCCAAATACCGAGCGCTGTCGCGGCAACCATCCACACTGATGATTCAAGTGTGAGTGTCATCCGCTTGCGAATAAGCCCATACCACCCAAGCCAGACTGCACTCAGAATCACCATGGTGGGGATTAGCGGACGCCAAATACCTTCCCTGAGTGCAACAATAACCTGCTCAACGGTTTCGGTGAAACTGGAAAGTAGCCCATCCGAAGTAGCCGCCTGATAGACGGTGATAGTCGACTGGTTGATGGTCTTAGAGAGATCCCAAGCAGAATTTGCGAGGGTCGCTTGAGGGCCCGAGCTCATTTTGTCGACGCAGGATTCGGTGATCATATGCCACTGCTGTCCGGCCGTTCCGTACTGGCCGTACATGCTCGAATCGGGTGGCATTGAGTCAGGAGCACCCTCGATTGCCGACTGGGACTGCGGCGGGACCAAAAGGCCGTCCGAACCACTACCCGCAGACTCCGGCAGGGGCACAGGATCACCGGGACACATCGGGTTGGCCTGCGCCGCGGTCAGCGGGATCAGGATGAACCCGCTCAGCATCAGGAACGTCATCAGTAGGCGTCGCCAACCCCGCCGGTGGACGTGCTGATGCGTCATCTGCTGAGCTCCTGCGTCGTGGTTCGGGCGAGGTATCGATGGCAGACAGCTGGGACCCCGGCCACACACCCCCGCACGCAAGCTTCACGCGCGCGAACGTACGCGACCACAAGGCCCCCGCTTGTCTTTACCCCATCCTCTATGGTGCGCCATCACCGGGTTGGGGGTTGGGTACAACGCGACCGGTTTTCCTGTTCTCACCCGGGAAGTGGCGGGGACGTGGTGGACAAAGCAGGGGGTTCTGCACGTTTGTGCTGGTAGCAGGCTTGAACGGGCGACCGGAACGCCCAAAAACGTCAAGGCCACAATTTCCTGACCTGACTCGGACTATGAGCGGCGTCACAGAACTTTCTGTCGCGAAAATTGGACATACCGCAACCAACCGGACCGGCACCCCGTACCAGTACGGTCTTCCGCTGCAACCACAGCCCCTATTGCCGTAGGGCCGAAACGGTGCGGCACACACTCCGCACGCCGGGGCAGCCGTCGAACGGGGGCCGGTAGGACGGGCGCACATCCGCGGGACGGCTCAGACGCAATCGCATGAGAAGCCCGGAGCAACCGACTGGCCCCGCCACAGTGAGCCACCAGCTGGACTGCCGCCCCCTCGGACGGATCATGCGGTCGCCGGAGCCGATCCCGCACAGGACCCGATGAGCGCGGAAAAAGGAGGGCCCGGGAGGCGGCGGGTCGGCCTCTCCGGGCTCGGACCCCGCAGAGCCGGGGGACAAGTACGGAACGCACCTAGTCCTCTCTCCTGATCCAGTTGTCATTCGAGTCGAGTTCCCAGCCATGGTTGAGTTCGCTCTCCTGAACGTGCAGTTCGCCGCCCTGCATGACGGCGACTTCCGCGGTAGCAAAGGAACGCGTACCCGCATGCCCGTCCCCGTGCTCACTCATCGACGCGAAGGTTACGCTCGCGGTCTCCTCATCGTCAGTCGGCGAAGCTGCGCAGGCCACAGGAACCACGGCCGAGGTGTAGCTGTCGTCGACCTCGATATCGTCCAGTTCCCGGCCGGTCAGGATGAGCGACATGAACTCGTCCCCTGCCCGGTCGATATCGTCGGGGTTCTCTTCGACGTACGCAATGAGGCGCTCGCGGCCGTCGTCGTAGTAGTCGAACTCGTACTCCACGGCGCACTCCGACACGTCATCGGACTCAACCGCGGTGAGGGTGACGGATTCGTACACGCGCCTCTCGGCGTACTCCCCAGCAAGGTCGATGAGCTCATCAGGAACACGGAACTCGATACTCTCGGCCGGTCCCGTCGAGGACTCGGTGAAATCGAACGCTTCAGAAGTCGAGCACGCGGTCAGGGCGAACACCGCCGCCAGACTCGCCGCCGCCAGGCGAGTGAGATGCTTGGAGGGCACAGAGATGATCTCCTCACACACGACTGAAAACCGGCTCTTACCGCTGCCCGTTTTACACCACCACGGTCAGAATCGAAATCCTGGGGACCGGTGCCCCCGGCGACCCGGCGACCGTGGTGCGGACAGCACTGCACTCCGGGCAGACCCCGCTGACGGAGCGGGCCCGCACAGGGCTCAAGAAAAGCACGAAAAGCCCGGGAGGCCGTGGTCTGCCTCCCCGGGCTCGGCCCTCAAGGGGCCGGGGAAGCGGGTGCGTACCGCACCTAGTCCTCCGGAGCCCCGGCCAGGGGCGGGCGGACCCCTTCGGCGCCCACCCTCGAAGAGAACTCGAAGAGAACTCGAAGAGAAACAGCGCCGCGCACTGCGCACAACTGCACCTGACAAGGGCATCGCTCACGCAGAAACGGGGACCTCCTGCGCGGCCTGCGCTGCCGCCTACCGTGAGCAGGAGAGTTCATTCGGGCGGCGCCGGTGCCGAAGCCCTGAGGAGCAGGGTAAGAGCAGGTCACTGGCACCGCGAGAGTATTAATACCACGCAGTGGAACGCCAACGATCGGCCCCTGGCATCCCCGATCGGTATTCTCACCTGCTTCCCCACCTGAAACTGTCCAGCGTGACCCGAATCCGCCTCTGACACCCCGGCCTGACCAGGTTGGATATGCCTTTCTCTGAAAAAGCAACAGCATGGTCTCAGGCGAGCCGAGATGGCCGGATGCGGCCATCATGCTGAAAACCGAACCCGGCTCCTTAGGCTGTGAGCACCCCGAAAATTGGATAGATGGGACGGGACCTGATGAAGACATCCTCGCGCCTTTCCGTGCTTCGATTGACGTCTTCCTCCGTCGTGGCCATGCCCTCGGCTGCCGGTGCTGACGAGACCCCCCGGACACGCCAGTTACCCCGGACGGAATCGAGGAACCACACACAGGACCCTCCAGAACTGTTGATTCCATCCAAGGCCGGCCTCCGCTCTTTGACGATGAGGACATCGAAGACCTCGTAGTCGAAGAGGAAAACGAGGACGGGATAGAATCGACACCACACCCGGCCAGAGCGGGAGCCCGGTGCGCATCGGCAATCCCGCTCTTGACTGCGACTACCACTGCGCAATCGCCATCCACTCCTCCGGTCCGATGAACCCGCGTGACCACAACCATGGAGTGAGATTTGTGCCGCGGGTCCTTGAGAACTACGCGGAGTGGATGTCTGACGGAGGTGCGGAGTTGATTCGATATCGGTAGATTTCTGTGTGCAGTGGTCGCCTGGCTCGGCATCGTGCTTTGCTCTGGATGCGGCATATCCGGGCCGAGCGATCCCCGGGGGGCGCTAACGGGGAAAATATTATCCGCCGACGGTCACCCTATCGGTGAATGTTCCATCTCACCCGAGCCCTTGGATATTCCCGACGATCCCATACCCGAAAAAGGGTACAGGAGCAGCGCCGACGGAACCTTTCGAGTCTCACTCCCCGAAGGCGAATACCACTTCACCTTCATCTGCCCCACCGAACCTGACGGCCACAGCCAAGAGGAAGAAAAGAAAGTCCTCGAAGACATCTTCATCACCAGCGGCGAAGAGACTGGCATTGAGGTGCGCATGGCTCACGCATGATGAGTACGCACCGGCCGCTCCCACGCCCGACCCCCTGGGCGCAGAACATATTCCTGCTAGCGTTCCTCGCGGCCTCGGCGCAAGGCTTCCCCACACGAATCCCCCACGAGAAGAGGGTCACGATGCCGGAGAGACACTCGTCCCCCGCCTCAGCAGTCCGGCGGACGGCCGCATCTCTTGGATAAGCGCATGAGCCCGCATCCGCGGACGGCTTCGGGCCTCCTTGCCGCCGTCATCATCGCTGCCGCGTGCTCAGCACCCGACCAAGCGGACGGACCCATCGGCGCGAGCGTCGAACCTATCGACGGCGCCCAGCTCGAGAGCCGCGAATTCCATGCGCAGGCCTGGACCGGCGAAGAGCTGATCATCTGGGGCGGGGGATCCCCCAACCAGAGCAGGTACCACTCCGACGGCGCCGTCTTCCACCCCGCGGACGGCACCTGGCGGTCGATGGACGACTCCGTGCTCAGTGCGCGCAGCCACCATGCCAGCGTGTGGACCGGGGACGCCCTCTTCGTGTGGGGCGGCTACGCCGTCGCCTCGGGGCCCGCGGACGAACGGAGCGACTTCTCAGCCGAAGGTGCCCTGTACCACCCCGATGACGACGAGTGGGCCGCGCTGCCGGACGCCCCCGAAGGCCGCGCGGCCGCCCGCGCGGAATACGTCGACGGGCACATCGTCGTCGTCGGGAACGTCCCGCGGACGGACGACTTCCTCGTGCTCTCGCTGGACGGCCAGTCCTGGGAGCGGGTAGCTTTCTCCGGCGATCACGAAGACGACGACCATGCGGGGTCCGAAGGCAACGGCAGCTTCGCCGTGCACGACACGACCGTCGACGGTGACGCCGTCATCGCCCTGGCGGAAAGCAGCGGAAGCCTGTACCAGGTCTCCTACCGGGCCGGAGAAGCCACCGCACTCACCACCGAGGTCCGTATCTCCGACAGCTCCGATGACTCTGCTGTCTCCGACGAAGCGCGGCGGTACGGCATCGCTGCGGCACCGGACGGAACCCGCTACGTCGCCGCCAGCGGCGCCGCGGTCTCCCGGATCTGGGACGTCGACGCGTGGGGCAACGCCGAGATCGTCATGGAGGACGAGAGCCGTTCCTTCGAACCGCCGCACCTCGCGGACACGCACCCCTTCAACCAGGGCTCCCTGTTCCACCACCCCGGGACCGGCTTGGTGGCCACCCACCCCGGGCGGGTCGACGTGTGGGACGGCCACCTTGGCGTCGCCACGCTGGACACGGCCGAGGAGGGCCGGTTCTGCGGCGCCCTGGTCCAGGCCGAACCGGACGGCCTCATCGGCTGGGAAGGCGATGACGGCTGCGGGCGCCCCGGTGCCCTGGTGGAGTTCGCCGGTTAGGGGCGGACACCGACTGCCGTGCCGAGAGCAGTGCGGGGGGTCGGCTGTCCGAGAGGAGGAGAGTAGAAAGCAGTCGGACGCGTCCGTCGGCTGAGCGCCATGGGCGGTCACCGTGCGTCGCGACCGCCCATCCCCCAGTGCTCTCCACGGAATCCGGAGCGACATTTGTACATAGATTGAGCACCAAGGGCGAAATGCCACCCGCCCTTCCTGACTCTGGCCACAAAAGGTATTTTCCAACCCACCGGAACCCGCTCCCGCCTGTGCCTTCACCGGAACCGGCCGCCCGAAGGACCCGGACCGACCAGCCCCGCGAAAGGCGGTTCGGGCACCGGAAAGCACCTGAAACGCGAGGTTCTGGCTCTGACCACTTTCGGTCACCTTCCGTTGCCCCCGCAGTCAGGAGCGGCATACAGGCTTACAGTGAGAAGTCGGTTGAGACAGTCCACGAAACGGCGGTACACCCCACCGCCCGCGCAGAACTGACGGGCCTCCCCCGGAAGCACGGCTCCCCTCAGAGCCGATTTCCGGGCCAATCGGCCTGCGCGGCCACCCGCACCGCCAGAAGGGAAGCCCCATGTCGACCACCGGGCGCACCTCCGTCGGCCGCTACGAACTGAGGCGACGGCTGGGCATCGGCGGTATGGGAACCGTCTGGCACGCCTGGGACCCCGCCCTGCAGAGGGACGTGGCGGTCAAGGAAGTCCTCCTGCCCGAAGGCATGAGCGACGACGACCGCTCCGACGCGCACGCCCGGACGCTCCGCGAAGCCCAGGCGACCGCCCGGATCAGCCACCGCGCCGTGGTCACCATCCACGACGTACTGGAGCACGACTCCAGCCCGTGGATCGTGATGGAGCTGCTCACCGGCGCGTCACTGCAGGAGCACATCGACGCCGAGGGCCGGATGACGGTCGACCGGGTCGAGGAGGCCGCCCGGGCGCTGCTGGGCGGGCTGAAGGCCGCGCACGCGGTGGGCGTGACGCACCGCGACGTCAAGCCCGCCAACATCATGCTCACCGAGGACGACGAGACCGTACTGACGGACTTCGGGATCGCGAACGTGGACGGGGGCGCCGCGATCACGCAGACCGGGGTGTACGTCGGCTCGCCCGAGTTCATGGCCCCGGAACGGTTCGAGGGCGACCGGGCGCTGCCCGCCTCGGACCTGTGGAGCCTCGGGGTGACGCTGTACACGCTGCTGGAAGGGGTCTCGCCGTTCAAGCGCGACAGCATCACTGGGATGATGAGCGCCGTGCTGACCGCGCCGGTACCGCCCGAGCTCACCCGGAACGAGCACGCCAAGACCCCGCAGGGCGCGGCCCTGCGGGCGCTGATCGGGGCGCTGCTCACCAGGGACGTGTCGGCCCGGCCGGGCCCGCGCGAGGCCCTTGACCTGCTGGAGCGGGAGCGCCAGTCGGCACAGAAGCACGTGCGGACGCAGAAGGCCCCGCTGCCCGACCTTTCGGAGATCCCGACGGAGCGGATCGACCTGGCCGGGAACGGTCCCGGCCAACCCGGCAAGTCCGGGGCGGAAGAGGCTGAGCAGGCCGGGAAGGCGGACGCGGCCGACAGCGCCCCGGCCGCCCCCCAGGCCAGGACGCCCGGGCAGGCGGAAGCGCCCGGGAAGGCGGAGAGATCCGCGGAAGCCGAGGCTCCAGGGCAGGGCGGGACACCCGTGCGCCGCTCCCCCAGCGGCCCGAACCAGGCTGAACAGTCGGCAGGGGGCGGTCAGGGCGGCCAGGGCAGTCAGCTCCCGGCGGACGCCCCCGCTGGGGCAGCGGGTCCCCGGTCCGGGGGCGACGCCCCCAACCCCTACGTGATCCCGGGCCCCGGTACCCCGGCCAAGGGCCAGCGGCCGCCGAGCGGGCCCCAGCAGCCGCCACCACCCGCGCACCCCCGGCAGGGTCAGCAGGCCCCGCAGCAGGCGCAGCGCCACCCGAGCGGGCCCCAGGCCGGCGGGTACGCCCAGGCGCCCCCGTACGCGATGGACGGGCGGCCCGACCCCGGCGGGAACGCGCGGATGCCGGTCGGATCCCCAGGAGCCCCCGGAGCCCCAGGGAACCCCGGATCACCCGGGTCTCCAGGAGCGCCCGAAGCCCTGCCCGCCGACGCCGGGATGCGGTTCCTGCACGGGGTCGGCCACACCGGCCGGAACCCGGACTCCCCGCCCGCCCAGAGCGGCTACGGCTCCCGGGCGGACACGGAGCGGCCCGCGAGCGTGCTCACCGCCGTGGTGATGCTGGGCCTCAACGCCCTGATCCTGTTCCTCATCACCGTCCTGGCCCTGGTGCAGCTGGGCAGCGGCGGCTTCGTCTCCGGCTGGGGCACCGTGCTCGTCCCCGGCGCCTGGGGACTGATGTCGGCCTGCGCGACCTTCGGGCTGCTCAGCCGCTCCCGCCTGGTCTACGCGCTGGTCCTGGCCATGCAGGGCGTCGCCGCGGCGTCCCTGGCCCTCATCATGGTCGCGGTGCTCCTCTACACACCGGCGCTGCTCACCCTCTTCTCGATGATGCTGCTCTACACCCTGACCACCGTGGGGCTGCTGGTCGCCCCGAAGCGGGCGCGCGCCCACTTCGGCCTGGGCTGACGCCGGGGGCAGGGGCGGAAGGTCCGGAAGCGGGTACCGACGGCCCTTAGTCCCCCACCCGGAGCCAGTTGCCGTTGGAGTCGAGCTCCCACTCCTCCGCGACCTCGGGCTCCTGGACGTACAGTTCACCGCCCTGCATGATGGCGACTCGGGCACTGGCGAAGGTGACCCGCTCCGGGTCGTCCCCGTCCTCCTCCACGATGTGACCGAGGGACGCGCCCACGGTGTTCTCATCGTCGGTCGGAGAGGTGGCGCACGACTGGGTCCGCACACCCGAGGTGTAGTCCTCGGCCATCTCGCTCTCGCTGCTGCCGGTCAGGAGGGAAGCCATGCGCTCTTCCCCCGACCGGTCGTCATTGGGGGTGTCCTCGACGAACTGGATGAGGCGCTCGAGGCCGTCGTCGGCGTAATCGAACTCGTATTCCACAGCGCACTCGGACGGGTCGTCGGACTCGACCGCGGTGAGGGTCATAGATTCGAACAAGCGGTTCTCCGCGTATTCCTCGTCCAGATCGACGAGATCGTCCGGAACAGAGAATTCGATGCTCTCGGCCGGTTCCCTCAAGGTGTCGGTGAAATCGAAGTCCTCGGCGGACGAGCACGCGGTCAGGGCGAACACTACGGCCAGGCTCGCAGCCGCCAGAGGGGCGGGGGACTTGGTGGTGACGGTGATGGTCTCTCCTCAGACTCGGCTGACACCCGATCTTTACCGCGTCCCGTTCTACAGCATCGCGAAAATCCCCTGCGTCCCGGGGCGGGCACAGCGGGTTCACCGCATCTGCCTTGTGGACTGCACGTCTTCGGCGGGTTCCAAGGTGAGGGCTTGGCCCCGTGTTTCGCTTTTCCGGCTGACCGGGCGTTATTCACTGCCGACCATTCCCCGGAGCGCGCGGCACGACCGTTTCCGTGCTATCCGTCCCCTCCCGGTCGGTTCCGGGCAGCACGAAGCGGGTGGGGGTGGAGGTGCCCCCGATATCGACGGTAAGCCGGATCCGGCTTCCTGAGCGAGCGGCTGTTCCCCTGGCTGTGGACAACCTCGGGACCGTGGACAACCTCGGGGCTACGGGCACGCCGACAGCAACCGGGCCCGCCGAGTCCGCCCGGGGATTCCGGTCCCCCTCAACCCCACCGGCTTCCCCAGGGCCCGGGCGACGGGACGGTCGACGCCCGGGCTGTCCAGTGGTGGTCCTCAGCGGTTCCGTGCTGCGTGGCTGGTCGGTCGTGGCTGGTCGGTCGGTCAGAGGGGCCGGAGGGGGTTCCGGGTGCGGCCCGCTGGGTCCGAGAGCCCCGGAGGGCTTCAGCAGGCCCGGTCCTTCAGTGCCAGTGCACCGTGTGCGCCCCGGGATGGTCGGGCAGGCCCGAACTCCCCTCCTCGGCGAGCTGGCAGATCAGGGCCTCCGCCTCGGCGAGCGTGCCGAAGCGACCGTAGGAGACCCGGGCCACCGGGTCCGGGGTCTCCATCCACACCGTGTGATCCTCCTGCCACAGCATCTGCACGCACACCCCGTTGAACGCACGGACCACCACGAAGGTGCCCGGCGCCGGGGTCGTACGCCGCAGGAGTGCCCGGCACTCCGCCAACTCCAGCAGAACCGGCAGGTCGGAGCTGCCGATCCCCCTGCTGTGCACATCGTCGTGGCTGACGTCGAGCAGCCCGTGCGGCTCCGCGGGCGCGTCCTCCGACGGCAGCGAACCGTCCACCGCCCAGCGGCTGAGGATCTCGTCCAGGTGCCTCCTCGGCAGGAGCCGCCCGGTCCCCAACACGCGGATCCGGTCGAAATCGCGCTGCAGGCAGATCGACGAACCGGTGATCAGACTGGTCACCGCCACCGTCAGCCCCGTCGGCAGCCAGGGCAGGGCCAGCCTGGCGAACTCCCGGACCGAGGACTCCAGCTCGTGGAACTCACCCCACCACGGCAGCGCGGTGTGCAGCGGCGGACCGCTGAACCCCACCCGAACCACCGGCTCCTGGGTGGCGCAGGGGCCCGGATGCGCGGCGAGGCGGCCGTGACGGCGACGGCACCACTCCATGTCCACCCGGATACGCGGAGCCTCGTCGTCCGGCCAGTGCGCGTCCAGACCGTGCGCGTGCAGCACCTCGAGTATCTCCGCGGCGGCCGCACCCGTACGGCCCTCCCCGCCCGCCGAGAAAGCCATCCACAGCCCGCCGCCGAGCAGGGCGAGCTCGATGTCGGAGTCGTAGAAGTAGACCACCGTCCTGGCCTCGGGATCCTGTTCCTCCGCCAGCTCCCACAGGTAGGACTCCCCGCCGAGGTGCTCCAGGCAGCCGTCACAGCACTCGACCGCCTCGAACACCGGGATCCCGAGCCCCGCCAGGGCCTGGCGCGCCCGCTCCAGCCGTTCCACGTCGGTGCGCACCGGCCACTTCCGCTGTCTGCGCAGGTGTCCCGCGAACGCCCGGTCCACGATGTCGTAGACCTCCGTGGCCCCCAGGTCTCTGGGGTTGTCCCTTCCGAGACGGTACTGCTCGGGGTCGCCCCGCATGCCCACGAGATCGTGGTAGGCACCTTCCAGGATCTCGGGGAACCCGAGCCTGCCGGTGGCGACCATGACGGCCACCTTCTCCCGGATGGCGGCGAAGGAACGCTCGCCGCGCGCCCAGTCATCAGTCATTCGCCCAATCTTTCAGAACCTCAGCGCCCATGTGAGGAGAACCGGGGAAGCTCTCGTGTCCGTATCCGGCCGCGCGCTGAGGTGCCAGACTGAGCGGGCGCCTTCGTTTCTCCGCCGGTGCCCTCCCTATCCGGAGGGCGCCGCCCTCCCATTGAACGGTGACCTACGGTGCCCACCCTCCAGCTCCGTCGCCTCCCCCTGCTCGAACGGGCCCTCCGCCTGCCGGAACGGGTGCTCTGTACGCGCCCGCGGCTGGGGGCGTCAGCGCTGCTCGGCTTCGCGGTCTTCGCCCTGGTGTCGGCCGTACTCCCCGACGACCGGGTGGCCTGGTACCTGCCCAGCCCGCTGATCTGGACCTCGCTGCTCCTGGTCCTGGTGCTCCTGCACGCCGAACGGGCGCACATGCCGCGCGGAGCCTGGCTGGAGCTGTGGTGCGCCGCGACCTCCCTCGCGGTGCTGCGGGTGGCCTCGCTGGACTGGTTCCTGGGACCGGCGATCGCCGCGCCCGACACCGCCGCCCGCATCCGCGTGTACGTCATGTGGGGCTGCGCCCTCGCCCTGCTGGGACTGCTCGTCCTGGCCGCCCACCGGGTCCTCGTCCTGCCGTGGCTGGTGGCCGCCGCCGGGGCCGTCTTCGTCCTGGCCGTGGCGGTTCCCCAGCTCACCCCGTTCAGCGTTCCGGTCAACCTCCTGTCCCTGGAGTCCGTGTTCGCCCTCGCCCTGTGCGGCTACTCGGCGCTGCTCGCCGTGCGCCACCGGAGAGCTTCCCACGCCGGGGCCGTCCTCCCCGTCGCGGTGTGGCTGACCGTCCTGCTGCTCCTGGCCTTCCTGGCCACGAGCCATCCGGCCGCGTTCAACACCTACGGTGTGTCGGCGCTGGTCACCGCGTCCCTGCTGCCCTGGGGCTGCCTGGGCCTGCTCACCCTCGCCGTGCTGGCCCGCGCCCGCTGGCTCCAGCTCCGGGACGCGGACCAGAACGGGGACTAGGACTCCGGGACCGCGGTCAGGTCCCGTACGGCCGCCCGCACCTTGGCCACGCTCTCGTCGCGGATACAGCGGGCGGCCTCCGCGGTGTCGGCGAGCCCTGCCACCTCCGGGGAACGCGCGGACAGTAGCGAGGCGTCCGCACGCAGGTCGGCGTACTCCCCCGTCGAGTCCAGCACCTCCTGGCACTGCTCCCACTCGCGGTGGGCCAGGGCCGCGGAGTCCACCAACCGGCCGTACTCCTCGATCTGCCCGACCCGGCGCCGGATGTGGTCCTCGGCGGCCTGGAGGTGCACGCGCTGGGGTTCGAGGACTTCCCGCACCCGGGCCGAAGAAGCCTGCTGCCACCGGCGGAGGTACTCGCGGCGGAGCTCCCGCTGGCGGAACAGCAGCGACGCGATCCGCCACTCCTGTTCCCGCAGCACCGCCAGCCCCCGGGCGGTGTCCAAGGCGTCGGCGCAGCCCGGCTCGGCGGCGCCCAGCTCGGCGCGGGCGTCGGTGACCCGGTCGATGGTCTGCTGGACCTTCACCAGCAGGCCGTGGTCGGCCGCGCTGAGGTCGTCGGGCAGCAGGAGCCGGTCCCGGTACCGCTCCGCCGGGCTCTGCCGGTCCCGGACGGTGAGGGTGTCCGCGGTGACCGTTCCGACCAGCAGCGCGAACAGCAGCCAGGGGGCACCGGTGGGCGGGGAGGCCGGCAACAGGTCGAACAACCACAGGGGTGCGGTCGCGACCGTGGCGCCGCCGAACAGGGCGCCGAACAGCCGTACCGCGGGGTTGGCCTCGCGGCGCAGGGTCAGTGCGGTGACATAGGCGACCACGCTGATGCTGGCGACCACCATGCCCAGGTACCAGCCCACCATGACCATGGCGACGAGCAGGGTGAGGCCGACCCCGAGTAACTGGATCCCGGCCTCTCCCAGGCGCAGGGCACGGCTCAGGGGTTCCGCGTCGGGGCGGGCGTGGCGCGGGGAGGGGGCGGGGGCGGACTCCCGGAGTATCTCCTCACGGAGTTCCTCGGGGAGAGCGGTGTCGACAACAGGGCGCGGCCGGATGACGTCCTCACTCATGGGCGTCCCTCGTGAGTGGTGGGTGTCCTGGGGTGCGGGGTCAGTCAGCGGACGAGGAGAGGTGGTCGGAAGGCGATACCCTCCTTGATCCCCATCCTGGTCGCGCCCCGAACCTGACTCCTAGCACCGCTTTGTCCTCGTTGTCCCCAAAATTCGGACAAGATCCCACCTGACCTGCACGGGAACGGTCTGGCCCATAGCGGACCGGCCCTGACCGCCGGCCCCCTTCCACCGGCCCTCCCCTGCCGGAGCGGCCCCTACCGGCCCCGGCCGTCGAGGGACACCAGGGTCTCGCTGGCGGGCCGCTCGCGGGTGGGGTTGGTGTCCAGCCAGCGCAGCAGGCCCTCGGAGACCAGGTCGACCCCGATCCGCCCGGAGCGGCCGTCGAGGTCGCGGTAGAGGCACTCGCCGTTGCCGAGGTTGCGCAGCACCGCCATGTGGTCCTCGTTGCTGTCCACGCCGAGCAGCGACATCACGTCGGCGACCTCGTGCGCCTCGCTGGAACGGAAGGCGAACACCGAGGAGAGGCAGTTGGTGACCTGCTCGTTGAGCATGTCGCCCGCGTTCTGGGACACGAGGATGAGCGCGGTGTTGCGGGAGCGGCCCATCCGGGAGACCTCGGGGACGAGCTTGGCGCCCTCGGGGGTGGAGGTGACCGCCCAGGCCTCGTCGAGGAAGATCGCCTTGGGCAGGCGCCGGTCCAGGCCGTTCATCAGGCGCCGGGCGAACTGGGAGACCAGGTACAGCAGGGCCACAGACAGCCGCTGCTCGTAGGAGTAGTCGTCGCGGCGCACGCCGGAGTCGGGCAGGGTGAGCCCGCCCAGGGTGAAGACCGTGGTCCACCCCTCGGTGTCGATGCGCGCCTCGCCCTGGGGGTCGAAGCACAGCGAGGCCAGGCGCATCTCCGCCATCGAGCCCAGCACCGCGCCCAGGTTGCGCGAGGCGGCGTCGTCGGAGGAGACGAGGTGGTCGACGACCTTGGCCAGGGACGGCTGGGGCTGGTTGGCGACGGTGGCGACCGCCTGGATCATCGCCGACTCGCGCTCCTCGCTCATCCGGGGCAGCAGCAGGCGCAGCGTCTCGGTGGCCATGGTCTTCTTGGCGGAGAGGTCGTCGCCGAAGGCGAAGGGGTCCAGGAGGCCGGGCTGCGCCGACCCCAGGGACATGATCCGCGCCTTGCGGCCGCGGTGCTGGAGCAGCTCCACGAGGGACTCCGCGTCGCCCTTCGGGTCGATGGCGGCGACCGTCACCCCGCGCAGGGCCAGCTGGTAGATCATCAGCAGCGCGAGCGTGGTCTTGCCGCCGCCGGGCTCACCCGTGATGGCGATGGCGGTGGGGCGGTTGCGGGCCGCGGCGACCATGGGGTCGAAGTGCACGATGGAGCGGGCCCGGCCGATGGTCTCGCCGACGTAGGGGCCGACCCAGCCGCCGCCCGAGCCGTCCACCCGGTCGCCGACGTCGACGGTGGCCGTGGGCATCCCGCCCGCGATCGTGCGCAGCGGCTGGCGCTGGGCGTAGGCGTTGAGGCGGATGCGGTCGCCCGGCAGCGACTCGCTGAACAGGGAGAACTGGTCGCCGGTGGAGTTGATGACGTCGATGCCGATGTCGCGGTAGTGCTCCACGACCGCCTCGACGTGCTGGCCCAGGAGCCGCTCGGTGGGCGCCGACACCATGAGGCGGTGCCAGCCGTACACGAACGGCAGGCGCTCCTTGGTGATGCCGTGCTCCAGCATGCGGGCGGCGTCGATCTGCTCGGCCAGCGCGATGGGCGCCTCCACCCCGGCCTCGCGGATGTGGGCGTCCATGTCGCGGGCGTGCGCGAGCTTGCGGCCCACGTCCTTGGAGGCCTTCGCCGGCGGGACGAGCTTCATGCGGAGGGAGAGCTCGACGGGGAACGGCAGCGCGTCCGCGTGGTGCAGCCACGGTTCGCCGTCGGGGAAGGGCATGAGGTCCGGGAAGCGGGAGAACGACAGGAAGGCCACGTACGTGGACCCGGCGGGCTGCTCCAGCCGCAGCATGGACCGCCCGTTGTGGACGACCCCGTCAACGAGCTGCTCGATCTCGCCCCGGCCCCAGGTGCGGCGGCCGGCGGCGGAGGGGAGGATCTCTTCGGCGGTGCCGCTGACCGCGTGCCGGATGAGCCAGGCGACCTCGTCGGAGGTGGCGTGCCGGGCGTGCAGGGAGCTGGCCATGAGGGCGCGGCCCAGCCGCTCGGACTGGTCGGTCCAGCGGGCGATCTCCTTCTCGTCGATGGAGTCGTCGTTGATCCCGAGGACCTGCTCGGTGCGCTGGTAGGCGCCGAAGATCCCGGCGAACAGGCCCATGCCGACGCTGGCGTTGCGGATGCCGAGCCGGACGCCGAGGTAGACCTCCTTGGTCCAGAAGTCCTTGGCCCACACGTGCCGGTACATCTCGTCGAGGTACTCGTACCAGCCCGGCCCGCCGTCGGCGGTCCCGTCCAGCCTGGTGGCCCACTGGGCCGCCGGGTAGGTGCGGTGGGCGACCCGCAGGTGCACCTCGGCGTCGTTCATGCGGATGGCCGCGAGCGCGATGGTGATGTTGGTGGCGAGCGCCTGGCGTTCCTCGGGGGTGGTGAACTCGTAGGACACCGTGGGGAGCCGGAAGTAGGCCCAGGCCTCGTTGTCGCTGAAGAGCACGCGATCGTCGAAGTAGCGGACGGCGAGGCGGGTCGCGCCCCGGGTGCCCCTGGTGCCGGTCATCTGCTAGCCCTTCCTCGTGACAGCGCTGACGGGTTCCGCCCTGTGGCCGTAGCCATCACCCATAGTGCTGCATCTGTGCGGGGGTGAGAAGCGGAGGGGCTTTCGGCGCGCCAGAAACCCTGTGCGGGCACCGGTCGGCGTCCCTCCCGTCATCCCCGGGAGGGGCCGCCGCGCCCGCGGATCCCGTCGAGGAGGAAGGCGGTGCGCCGGTCGTAGTCGTTCCGGTCGGGACAGGGCCCGTGCTTGAGGGCGAGGGCGTTGTCGTGGACGAGCGCGTGGAGGTCGTCTGCCGTGAACTCCGGGCGCAGTGCGCCTGAGGCCCGGCCCTCCGCGACGAGTTCGTCGTTGGTCGCGCCCGCAGCGCGGCAGATCCCCATGAGGTGCTCCGAGTGGGGGTACACCTGCAGCATCACGTCGTTGGCGGCGGGCTGGCGGTACTGGAGGTCCCGGATCGCGGTGATGTAGTACGCGATCCGCTCCCCGGTGCCGTCGATGCTCCGGGTGCGGTCGACGATGGCGTACAGCTCGTTCGCGACGACCTCTTCGATGACGGCTTCGATGAGGCCGATCCGGCCGCCGAACCGGTTGAAGACCGTGGCTTTGCTCACCCCCGCCGCGCTGGCCACCTCCTCCAGCGGCACGGACAGTCCCCGGCCCCGGAAGGCGTCGATCGCGGCACGGCGGATCTGCTCGGTATTGCGTTTGGCGTCGGCCCGCAGCCGAGGTTCCGAAGGTGCCGCGTCGGCCATGTGTCCTCCCCTGGTCGCTATGCCCGCCCCTAACTTGACCCCTCTGGTCAGGTTACCTACAGTCGTTGCAGACACGAAACTGACTAGCATGGTCAACTTATCTCGCGCCCCACTACCGGACCGGACTACCGGGCCGGGGTCCGCACGAAGGACGCGGGCGCCCAGGGAAGGGAACACGCATGATCGTCGTCACCGGAGCCACCGGAGCCCTCAACGGCGCCGTCGTCGAGCACCTCCTCCAGCGCGTGCCCGCCGAACGGATCGGCGTCAGCGCACGCGACGCCTCCAAGGCGCAGCACCTCGCCGACCGCGGCGTGCGCGTGCGGCAGGGCTCCTACGACGACCCGGTCGCGCTGCGCGAGAGCTTCACCGGCGCCGACCAGGTACTCCTGGTGTCGTCCAACGATTTCGCGGCCGACGTGGCGGCGCAGCACCGCACCGCGGTCGAGGCCGCCGCCGCGGCCGGTGCGCGGCGGATCCTGTACACCAGCCAGCAGGGAGCGGCAGACAGCTCCTATCCTCCGGCGGCCGTCCACGCCGCCACCGAGGCGTTCCTCGCCGAATCGGGGGTCCCCTGGACCGCACTGCGCCACGGCTTCTTCGGCAGCCTCGACCAGTTGCTCGGCCCCTGGCGCAGGACCGGCGTGATCGCGAAGCCGGCTGACGGCCCCGTCCCGTGGACCGACCGCGCCGACCTGGCCGAGGCCACAGCGGCCATCCTCTCGGGCGACCGCTCCTTCGACGGCCCCGTGACACTCTCCGCACCGGCCGTCACCCTCGACGACTTCGCCGCCATCGCCTCCGAACTCACCGGACGCACCATCGAACGCGTCGTCGTGGACGACGAGCGCTGGCTCGCCGAGGAGATCGCGAACGGCACCCCGGAATTCACGGCCCGGCTCACGCTCACCCTGTTCCAGGCCGCCCGCAGCGGCTACCTCGCGGGAGACGCCCCGCTCCTGCCCGAGCTTCTCGGCCGCGAACCGCGCAGCGCCGCAGAACAGCTCGCGGACCAGCTCCCGACCGGCACGGCCCCCTCCCCCACCTCCTGAACTCCGACCGGACCGCCTACCTGGCCGCCTACCTGGCCGCTGGAGTTCAGGACGGACCGGAACGGAGCAGGACGCGGCCCCGTCCCGTCTGCGGGGCCGGGCCGCGTCCGTCCGCAGGCGGCGCCCGTTAGCAGGCGCTGCTGAGGGTGCTTTGGAGGGAGGACTCCTCCTCGGACGTGACGGTGAGGTCGTAGTCGTACTTCACGGCGATCCAGGACTTGGCGTAGTCGCAGTGCACGCCGGTGTTGTCGGGCATCCACTCCGACGGGTCCAAGTCGCCCTTGGCGCTGTTGCTCGACGGGGTGGCCAGCCACAGCTGGGACGAGCTGACGTCGTTGGCGAACTCGGTGCGCTGGGCGGTGGACCAGTCGGCGGCGCCGGTCTTCCATGCCTCACTCAGGGCCACCAGGTGGTCGACGCTGATGTCGGCCGGGTCGTCCTCCACCCACTCGTCGTCGAAGGCGCTCCACCAGCTCCCGGAGGTGGGCTGGCAGTTGTCGTCGGCGACGACGTCGTGGCCGTCCCGTTCGAGCACGACCTGGCGGGACGTGCAGGGGCTGTCCACCACGTTCCAGTGGGGGAAGAGGCTTCGGTCGTAACCGTCCTGAGGGCCCTTGGGTGCGACGGTGAGCGAGTCCAGCTGGGACTGGGCCTCGGAGTCGCTGGGGATGTTCGGGGGCATGACGTGGTCGGCCGACGCGGGGGCGGACCAGCCGAGCACCACGGCCATGGAGGCCGCGGCGGCCGCGGCCAGCGTGCGCGTGAGGGCGCGGGGGAAGGGGGGCACGTTTTCTCCTCTTGAGCGGGTCGAGGAAAGCGGACGTGACTACTGTGTAGTAATCAACCCTTTTACGCCAGCCCCGGAAGAAGAATTCCCCGTGAAGCCGGGGATACCGCGATAGGCGCGGAGAGCGGCCCCGGGGCACCGACGGGGATCACGGGGAGGGCTGCGGGTCCCGTGCGGCGGACCGCACCAAAGCCACCTGCGGGGTCGCTTGTGAGGTCGCAGCCTTTGCACCGCCGGACGCACCGAGTTCATGTGAAATAGCTCACAGGAAAAGTTCCAACCGGGCACCTTAGGCTTGACTAACCATTGCCACAAAGGGACGACCTGGGACGATACAGAACAGAGCGCCCTGGATTATCGACCCGTCACCCTCGGCGACACCGCGCAGGTGAGCACGGAGAACAACAGAAGGCGACCCGAAAAGGCCGCCCACGATCCCCCTATAATTCCCCCATATAGTATGGCAGTAATACCCAGTCGGCCATCGCGTAAACACACGGCGAAAAGGTCACCACAAATCCCCTCTGGGTAAGTTTGTTAAGTTCGCATGTCGTACGGAGAAAACCCGAACCTGAGAGGAGCACCCTCACCGAGGGGAACGGCATGACTCTGCAAATGGACCTTCCTACCGCGGACGAGTACCCGACCCGCAAGGCCCCTGAGCCAGCCCTGCTCTACCGCAGGGACCCCGTCATCTGGAACGGCACCGATGGCGGCCCCTTCACCCCGGAACAGCTCGACGGCTACGACCGCCGCGGATACACGCAGGTCGAGTCGATCGTCAGCCCCGAGGAGGTGGAGGCCTACACGGCCGAACTGAAGCGGCTGAGCACCGACCCCGCACTCCGCGCCGACGAGCGCGTCGTCGTCGAACCCGCCTCCGACGAGGTGCGCTCGGTGTTCGAGGTACACAAGGTGAGCAAGGTCTTCCGCGACCTCGTGAACGACCCGCGCCTCGTCGACCGCGCCCGCCAGATCCTGGGCTCCGACGTGTACGTGCACCAGAGCCGGGTCAACTACAAGCCCGGCTTCGGCGGCGGATCGTTCTACTGGCACTCGGACTTCGAGACCTGGCACGCCGAGGACGGTATGCCCCGCATGCGCGCCGTCAGCTTCTCGGTCGCGCTCACCGACAACTTCACCCACAACGGCGCCCTGATGATCATGCCGGGGTCGCACAAGACCTTCGTGTCTTGCGTGGGCGAGACGCCGGACGACCACTACCGCTCCTCCCTGAAGAGCCAGCACGTGGGCACCCCGGACCAGCCGTCCCTGACGATGCTGGCCGAACAGCACGGCATCGACGTGCTCACCGGCAGGGCCGGCGGCGCGACCGTGTTCGACTCCAACTGCATGCACGGCTCCGGCGGCAACATCACGCCGTACCCGCGCTCCAACGTGTTCGTGGTGTTCAACAGCGTGGACAACGCCTGCACGAAGCCGTTCAGCGCCAACGACGCCCGACCGGAGTTCCTGGCCTCCAGGGACACCGCGCCCGCGGGCCAGTAGGATCACCCACCCCTGGGGTTCACCCGTGAGCCCCAGGGGCAGCGCCGTCCCTCCCTGCGGCACCGACACAACGGCAGGGCGGGGCATGGGACAGGGCTCGGGGCAGGGTTGGGCGCGGGGCACGGGGCGCGGCATGGGGCGCGACTTCAACCGGTTCTGGATCGGGAGCCTGTCCAGCAACCTCGCCGACGGCATGATGATCGTCGCGCTACCTCTGGTGGCCGCGATGCTCACCAACGACCCGCTCCTGGTGTCGGGGCTCATCGCCGCCCGCTACCTGCCCTGGCTGCTGTTCGGGCTGGCCGCCGGGGTGATCGCGGACCGCCTCGACCGCGTCCGCCTGATGGTGGGCGCCAACGTCGTCCGCGCGGGCGCCATGGTCGCGCTGGCCGCGCTCGTCGCCGCCGACCAGGCGACCATCTGGGTGCTGTACGCGGTGATGTTCGCCGTCATGACCGGTGAGGTGTTCTACGACGTCGCCGGGCGGGCGGTGCTCCCGGCCGTGGCCCGCGCCGGGACCATCGACCGCGCCAACGGCCGCCTCGAAGGCGGCAAGACCGTCACGCAGGACTTCGCGGGCAGCCCTCTGGCCGGTCTGCTGTTCGCCGTGGCGGCCGCCCTGCCGATAGCCGCCAACAGTGCCGCCTACCTGCTGGGCGCCCTCGTCCTGCTGGGCCTGCCCCTGGCGGTGCGCCGCCCCGCGGCCCCCGTCGGCGACGGCGCCGGACCCGGTGCGCGGCCCTCTCCTCTGGCAGACCTGCGCGCGGGGTTCACCTTCGTCTTCCGGGGCAGTTCCCTGGGTCCCATCCTGCTCCCCAACATCGCGCTGAACGCCGGATTCATGGGGCTGAGCGCAGTCATGGTGCTGCTGGCCCAGGAGCACTTCGGGGTGCCGCCCTCGCTGTACGGCGTGTTCGTCGGCTCCTCCGCGGTCGGCGCCGTGCTCGGCGCCGCCGCCGCGGGTCCGATGGCCGTGCGGGTCGGCCGCTTCCGGCTGGAACTGGTCCTGTTCTCCCTCACGGGGCTGTGCTTCCTCGCCTTCGGCCTGGCACCCAACGCCTACGCCGCCGTCGCCGCCTGGGTCGTTCTCGGCTTCGTGATCACCGCGTCCAACATCGTCATGCTCGGCGCCATCCAGCTCATCGTGCCCCGCCACCAGCTGGGCCGGGTGATGTCAATCGTCGCGGTGTCGGGGACGGCGTTCGGGCCCGTCGCCGCGCTCCTGGCCGGGCTGTTGGGGCGCGTGGAGCTCTACTACGTACCCCTCGCCTCCGGGACGCTGATCCTGGTGGCCTTCGCGCTGTCCGTCCCCGCCCTGCGCCGCGTGGTCACCGAAGCCGACCGCGTCGAAGCGGAACAGGTGGCCGAGGGCTCGGGCTAGGGCTCCGGCTCGGGCTCGGGCTCCGGCTAGGGCTCCGGCTAGGGCTCCGGCTAGGGCTCCGGCTAGGGCGAGTACAGCGCAGACGGTGGGCCCCGCCCGCCAGGACCGGCTCCACACCTGGAGTGGAGGTTGCCCCGCTCGGGTGGAGGTTTCCCTGCTGGTGCGGGTGGTTTCCCCGTTTCCTGCCGCTTGATGGTGGCCGTCTCCGCTGCGCGCGTCAAGGTCGTCGCCATCGAGCGCTTCGCGCGTCAGTGGCGCTCCACCTTGACCCGCTTCGCTGC
>NZ_BAAGZJ010000011.1:0-132040 GCF_054778635.1 Nocardiopsis nanhaiensis | reverse complement strand
GGGCGGGCCTGGTGGCGGGCGCCGTGCGCCGTGCGCCCCGTGACGCCGGGCGCGTGATCGCCGCCGACGGTACCAAGCCCGCCTGGAAGTCGGGTTCCTTCGACCGTGTCCTGGTGGACGCTCCGTGCACCGGCCTGGGCGCGCTGCGCCGGCGCCCCGAGTCCCGATGGCGTCGCGGCCCGGAGAACGTCACCCAGCTGGCCCCGCTCCAGCACGACCTGCTCACCAGCGCCGCCGAGGCCGCGCGTCCCGGCGGGGCGGTCGCCTACGTGACGTGTTCGCCGCACCTGGACGAGACCGACGTGATCGTTCGGAAGGTCCTCGCCGAGCGCGACGACCTCGAGCTGCTGCGCGCCCCCGACTACCTCGACGAGGTTCCCGACCTCGCCGCGGGACCCGAGGGCAGCTACGTGCAGTTCTGGCCGCACGTCCACGGCACCGACGCGATGTTCCTCGCCCTCTTCCGCAAGAAGCCCGAGTAGGCCTGCGAGCCGCGAAGCCCGTCCGCCCTAGCCCGCTTCCAGCACGAAGAAGAGGAAACCCAGGAAGGCGGTCCGGTTCCGGAGGCTCGGCGGCAGCAGTTCCTGCGGAGTGTCCGGTGCGTAGGACGGTTCACTGATGGCGGCGATGCGGAAGCCCGCGCCGGTGAAGGCGTCCGTCATCGCGTGCAGGGGCCGGTGCCAGTAGGTGAGGGTGGCCGCCTGGCCGTTGAACGAGTGGGTGTCCGACCATTCGGTGACGGCGAAGTAGTCGGCCTCGGGGTTGAGCCACTTGTAGACGATGGGGTGGTTCACCGAAAGGACGAGGCGGCCGCCCGGCTTCAGCACGCGCCGCAGTTCGGCGAGCGCTCCGGTCCAGTCCCGCAGGTAGTGGAGGACCAGGGAGGCGACCACGTCGTCGAAGGCGCCGTCGGCGAACGGAAGGGGCCGGTCGAGGTCGGCGACGCGCAGGTCCGCGTCCTCGCCCAGCCTCTGCCGGGCCAGCTTGACCATCTCCGCGCTGGAGTCGAAGCCCGTCACGGTGGCGCCCCGGGCACGGAGCTCCGCGGCCAGGGGGCCGGACCCGCAGCCGGCGTCGAGGATGCGGCGCCCGTCCACGTCGCCGGCGAGGTTCACCATCGCGGGGCGCTCGTAGTAGCCGTTCACCAGGTTGGCTTCGTTGTCCGCCGAGTAGGCGGCGGCGAAACCGTCGTAGTCGTTCTTCCGCACTGTGCCGTCGCAATCCGTGGTGTGTGGTCCAGGGAGCGCAGTATGCCGCAGCAGCGGGTTCGAGACGACTGGGTTTCCCGCCTCCGCAGGGTTTCCCGTCCCTGCCGGGCTACTCCGCGCCCGTGGCGACCACGACACAGATCTGGCAGGAGTTCCCGGCCTCCCTCAGGAGGTACCGGTAGGACTCGGCCTGGACCTCCGCGCCCTTCTCGTCCTGGTAGGACCAGCGCACGTCCGCCCACACCAGCCTCGACGTGAGCTCCTCGGTCCGCCGGATCTCGGCCACCGCGCCGACCATCCCGCGCTTGCGGTACTGCTCGGCGGCGCCCGCGAAGGCCGCCTTGACGTCCGCGGGCGCGGTCACGGGAATGCTCTGCTCGTCTCCCGCCACATAGGCCGGATAGCTGTACCGCGCGGCGATCCCGTCGAGGTCTCCGCCCACCAGCTCTCGGCTGTAGGCCTCCAGGAAGTCCTGGAGGCCGTCCTGATCAAGCATGGCGCTCCCATCGATCGATGTGGTCCCCGCCGCACACCTGCCCCCTACGGGCCTGGATACACTGCTGACGTGGCAATTCAGATCTCTCCCAGCATCCTCAACGCCGACTTCGCGCACCTCGCCGACGAGGCGGCCGCCGTTCCGACCGCGGACTGGCTGCACGTCGACGTCATGGACGGGCACTTCGTACCCAACCTCACTTTGGGCCTGCCCGTCGTGGAGTCCCTGGCCAAGGCGGCCTCCACACCGCTGGACTGCCACCTGATGATCGAGGACCCCGACCGCTGGGCCCCCGGCTACGCGGAGGCGGGCGCGGGCAGTGTCACCATCCACGCCAAGGCGGCCAACGCCCCCGTGCGCACGCTGCGCGAGATCCGCAAGCAGGGTGCCCGCGCCGGCCTGGCTTTGAACCCCGCCGAGCAGGTCGAGCCCTACGCGGACCTCATCGGCGAGATGGACATGCTCCTGCTGATGACCGTCGAGCCCGGGTTCGGCGGCCAGAAGTTCCTGGACCTGATCCTGCCCAAGATCCGCAGGGCCCGTCAGCTGCTGGACGACCGCGAGGCCGCGGTGTGGCTGCAGGTCGACGGGGGAGTGAGCGACGAGACTATCGAACGTGCCGCCGAGGCCGGCGCCGACGTCTTCGTGGCGGGCTCCGCCGTCTACGGTGCCCAGGACCCCGCCAAGGCGGTTGAGTCCCTCCGAGCCCAGGCCCAGCAGGCCAGCGCATAACGATCGCGGCGCGGCGGCCGTGTGGACCTGGTCACAGTGGCACTCGGCGCCCTATGCTGCCCGCTGTAGTCGTTGATTATCGCTTGGTCGCGGCTCCGTCTTCCCCTCCACGCGCCCGAAGTGCCCGTGTCCGGGGGAGCGGCGCGGCGTGAGCGCGTTGCCAGGCGCGGACCCGTGGAGTACGCGTGAACGCTTGGAGTTCCGAGCACCTGGCCATGGACGCGCTGTGGGAGGCGGAGAACGTCGCCATCCTGTGGCTGCAGGGTGCGGGGGAGTGGCTCGCCCATCCGCTCGGCGCCATCACCCATCTGGGCTCGCAGGGCGTCATTGTCGCCCTGCTGGCCGCCGTCTTCTGGAGCGTCCACGCGGGCCTGGGCGCTCGTCTGTTCGCCGTGGTCATCGCCTCAGCCGTGGTGAACAACCTGCTCAAGTCGTTCTCCTACGGCTCTCGGCCCTACTGGTTCGACGCACAGATCACCGGTTACAGCCAACACAGCAGCTTCGGGATGCCCTCGGGGCACAGCCAGGCCGCGATCGTGGCCTACGGCTACCTGGGTGTGAAGTCCGGCCGCCGGGCCCTGCTGTGGGCGGCCGTCGCGGTGATCGCTCTCGTCGCTTTCTCCCGGATCTACCTGGGTGCGCACTTCTTCAGCGACGTGCTGGTCGGCCTGCTGGTCGGCGGTGCCCTGCTGTGGGCGGTCCTGCGCTACGAGGACCGCGTGCTGGCGTGGTGGCACTCCCTGGACACGGCGCGCTGGGTGTCGTACCTTCTCGCCTTCGCGCTGGTGCCCTGTGTCGCGGCGACCGCGTGGCAGCTGGGCGTGCGCGGCGACTGGGCGGTTCCGGCTACCGAGTGGATCGGCGCCACCCCGGCGGACCCGGCCGGAAGTACCCTCGCCGGGCTCTACACGACCTGCGGGGCGCTCCTGGGCGGTGTCCTCGGCCTCACCCTGCTGCACCGGCGCGGCTGGTACAGCGCGGCGGGCGCGGTCACTGCTCGGGTGGCCCGCTTCGTCCTCGGGATCTCCGTGGTCGTGCTCATCCTGGTCCTGGAGCAGGTTCTCTTCCGGGACCTGGCCGGTCTGCCCGCGGCGCTGGTGGCCTTCGCGGTCTACGGCGTTCTGGCCTTCTGGGCGACCTACGGTGCCCCGGAGATGTTCGTGCGCAGCGGCTTGGCCGCCCGCCCGGAGGAGCACCCCGCCCAGTCCTCCGAAGGCGGGACCAAGGACACCGGTCAGACATGACTCCCGTCACACCGACTATGCGTTCGTGTCATGGAGAGGCTAGGATCGGGATCGTTTAGACAAGAGTCAAACGCGTGCTCCGGGGTCGGTGAAAGTCCGAACCGGCGGTGACAGTCCGCGACCCGGCCGAGTCCATCGGTCGGTTGAACCGGTGAAATTCCGGTACCGACGGTTAAAGTCCGGATGGGAGGCAGTACGCGTTGGGGCGGGTCTGAGCCGTGCCGCTCCGCGGCTACGGCTTTCGGTGTCGTCCTTGCCGTGGACCCGTTTTCCACAGCCTTTTCCCCGGAGCCGCACAGGCGAAGGGACGTAGGGCGTGTTCACCGGAATCGTGGAAGAGCTCGGCAAGGTCATCTCTCTCGAACCGGCCGGTGCCAACGGCGAGGCTGTTCTGCTCACCGTGCGCGGCCGCTTGGTCAGCTCCGACGCCGAGCACGGCGACTCCATCTCGGTCAACGGTGTGTGCCTGACCGTCGTCGACCGGGGTGAGGGCACCTTCACCGCCGATGTGATGAAGGAGTCACTGGACCGCTCCTCCCTCGGCGACCTCACCCCCGGTGCCCCCGTGAACCTGGAGCGCGCGGCCCGCACGGACAGCCGTCTCGGCGGCCACATCGTCCAGGGGCACGTCGACAGCACCGCCACCCTCATCTCCCGGAATCCCGGCGACAACTGGGACGTTCTCCGTTTCGGCATGGCACCGGACCTCTCCCCCTACGTGGTGGAGAAGGGCTCCATCACCGTGGACGGCACCAGCCTCACCGTCTCAGCCGTGAGCGCCCCCGGCGCCGACGACGAGTTCTTCGAGGTCAGCCTCATCCCGGCCACCCTGGAGGCCACCACTCTCGGCGGTCTGGCGGTCGGCGCCACCGTGAACATCGAGGTGGACGTCATCGCCAAGTACGTGGAGCGCATCACCGCGGTCGCCCAGGCCCGCGCGCAGGAAAGCGCCCGCAAGCAGGACGGCGCCCGCGCCTGACCCCGCGTCCGCGCCACTCTTGGCGCGCCGCCACACCACCCACCGAATCACCCACGACGTACCTTCAGGGAGCGGGAATGACCGTCACCGACACCAGCCCGGCCGCCGACCACGAGCAGTCCGTCGTCCTCGACCCGATCGAGGACGCCATCGTCGAGTTCGCCAATGGCAGAGCCATCGTGGTCGTGGACGACGAGGACCGCGAGAACGAGGGTGACCTCATCTTCGCCGCCGAGCTCGCCACCCCGGAACTGCTGGCGTTCATGATCCGCTACACCTCCGGTGTCGTGTGCGTCCCCATGGAGGGCGACGCCCTGGACCGCCTCGAACTCCCGCTGATGACCGCGCGCAACGAAGAGAGCCTGCGCACCGCCTACACGGTCACCGTCGACGCCCGCGAGGGCGTCAGCACGGGTATCTCGGCCGCCGACCGCGCCCACACCATCCGCCTGCTGGCCGCCGCCGAGAGCCGCCCCACCGACTTCGTGCGCCCCGGCCACATCCTTCCGCTGCGCGCCCGCCCGGGCGGTGTCCTGGCCCGCCGCGGCCACACCGAGGCCTCGATCGACTTCGCCCGCCTGGCCGGCCTGAACCCCTCCGGGGTGCTGGCCGAAGTGGTCAACGACGACGGCACCATGGCGCGGCTGCCCCGCCTGCGCGAGTTCGCCGACGAGCACGGCCTGAAGCTGGTCTCCGTCGAGCAGCTGGCCGCCTACCGTGCCGCACTCGGCCAGGTCCTCACGGAAGAGGAAGCCAACCCCCCGCTGGTCAGCCGTATGGTCGAGACTCGCATGCCCACCCAGCACGGTGAGTGGCGCGCGATCGGCTACAAGGGCACCGCGGACGGCGCCGAGCACATCGCCCTGGTCTACGGAGACCTGACCGACGGCAGCGACGTCCTGGCCCGGGTGCACTCGGAGTGCCTCACCGGGGACGCCTTCGGCTCGAACCGCTGCGATTGCGGCGCCCAGCTGGACAGCGCCATGGCCGACATCGCCAAGGAAGGGCGAGGGGTGATCGTGTACATGGGCGGTCACGAGGGCCGGGGCATCGGGCTGCTGCACAAGCTGCGCGCCTACAGCCTCCAGGACCGGGGCGCTGACACCGTCGACGCCAACCTCGAACTGGGCATGCCCGCCGACGCGCGCGAGTTCGGCGCGGGTGCCCGGATCCTCGCGGACCTGGGCGTGTCCTCCGTGCGCCTGCTGAGCAACAACCCGGCCAAGGCCGAGGGCATGGAGCGGCACGGTGTGCGCGTGGTCGAGCGTGTGTCGATGCCCACGTTCGTCACCGACGACAACCTCTCCTACCTGCTGACCAAGCGCGACCGCATGGGCCATGACCTGGCCGGCGTCGCGAAGTAGAACCAACCACGAACCGAAGGGCCGAGCATGAGCGGCACAGGACGTCCGGACGAACACCAGGTCGACGCCTCGGGGATGTCGGTCGGCATCGTCACCACCCGCTGGAACGCGCCGATCATCGAGCCTATGCTCGCCAACGCGCTCGATGTGGTGAAGAGCTCGGGAGCGGCCGAGACCATCGTGGTGACGGTGGCGGGAGCGGTGGAGATCCCGGTGGTGGCGCAGGAGCTGGCACGCAAGCACGACGCGGTGATCGTGCTGGGAGCGGTCATCCGCGGGGGCACCCCGCACTTCGACTACGTGTGCCAGTCGGTCACCCACGGGCTGACCGAGGTGGCCCTGCGTGAATCCACCCCCGTGGGCAATGGTGTGCTCACATGTGACACCCTTGAACAGGCGCGCGACCGCGCGGGGCTGCCAGGAAGCGTCGAGAACAAGGGCGCCGAAGCCGCGCTTGCCGCCTTGGACACGGCGGTGGCCCTCCGCGGGCTGCGCCGCTGAACCCCACCCCCTTCGCCGGTTCGCGCGCCGGGGACCGGACACGGATGGAGCAGTTGGTGCGGACGAGGGAACAAGCTGTGGATGGGGTATCGGAGAAGCCGACCTTGCCGAAGACCTGGCGGCCCAGGGCGGTGCGGCTGGTCGCCTACGGCCTCGCCCTGCTGATCGTGGGCACCATGGTCGTGCTCGCCGTGATCCTGCCCAATGATTGGAGTGTGCTGGACCGGATCCTGGTGGTCGGGATGGGTCTGGCCATCGCCGGCGGGCTGAACATGCTGGGTCGGCCCCGGCTGATCGCCAGTACGAAGAACGTGATCGTGATCAACGGGATCCGCACGCACTACCTGGCGTGGCCGGAGGTCCTGGACATCCGGATGCCGGTGGGTGAGCCCTGGCCGTGCCTGGATCTGTCGGACGGCACGTCACTGCCGGTCATGGCTATTCAGAGCACCGACGGAGAGCTGGCCCAGCGCAACCTGGCGGAGTTCCGGTCGCTGCTGGTCCTCGGCGAGGGCGAGGAGCCCGAGCGCGGTGGGGGAGCGGAACCCGAGCAGCCGTGAGAACGGGCCCCTTCACCGGCCCGTTCGTAGATGAAACCGAATCGAGCCCTCGTTTTCTGGAGAAACGGGGGCTCTTCTGTGTTGTCTGGGGCACATAGATTGGTATCGGGGCCCACAGGAGTTGGTGGAGCCTGAAGCGGGGATTCTGGAAGTGGTGCCGAGTGCGTGATATCCGAGGGACCGTGTCCGAGTTGTACGTCTCGGGGGAGACGTTCGCGGTGGCGACGGTCATCGACACCTACAAGAGCGCTCCCAGGGACGCGGGCGCGGCCATGCTGGTGAGCGCGTCCGGAGAGGTCACCGGAAGCGTATCGGGTGGCTGCGTGGAGGGAGCGGTCTACGAGGAGGCGCTGGAAGCCATCCGCACCGGTGCCCCCGTGCGCCGCACCTACGGCGTCAGCGACGAGGACGCCTTCAGCGTCGGCCTGACCTGCGGCGGAACCCTGCACATGTTCGTCGAGCCGATCAACCGGCAGACCTACGCCCAACTCGGTTCTGTCATCGGTGCCATCGACGAGCACCAGCCGGTGGCGGTGGCCACGATCGTGGCCGACCCCTCGGACACGGACCGGGTGGGCCGCCGCCGTGTGGTCTGGCCCGGCCACGCGGAGGGGGATCTGGGCAACGGGGGCGAGCGCCTGGCCGCGGCCCTCGACGACGACGTCCGAGGCATGCTCGCCCAGGGAAGCACCGGGCTCCTGCACTACGGCACGGACGGTCAGCGACGCGGCGACGAGCTGGAGGTGTTCGTCCAGTCGTTCACCCCGGCACCCCGCATGCTGGTGTTCGGCGCCATCGACTTCGCGGCCGCCGTGGCCGACCTCGGCACCTACCTCGGTTACCGGGTGACGGTCTGCGACGCCCGCCCGGTCTTCGCGACCGCCAAGCGGTTCCCCACGGCCGAGGACGTGGTGGTGAAGTGGCCGCACGTGTTCCTGGACGAGATCGCCGACGAGATCGACCAGCGAACCGCGATCTGCGTGCTCACCCACGACCCCAAGTTCGACGTTCCCGTCCTCAAGCGGGCGCTGACCACCCAGGCCGGGTACATCGGCGCCATGGGATCGCGGCGCACCCACGACGACCGGATCGAGCGGCTCCGGGAGGCGGGCGTCGACGAGGGGGCCATGGAACGGCTGCACTCGCCGATCGGGCTCGACCTGGGTGCCCGGACCCCGGAGGAGACAGCCGTGTCCATCGCCGCCGAACTCGTGCAGACGCGCTGGGGCGGGAGCGGCCGCGCCCTGCGGGAGACCAGCGGCAGAATCCATCGGGACACGCCCGATGCACCGCTGATTCCGGCCGGATTCGGTCACTGGGAGCGGTGAACCGAAACCGGGGCCGCTGGAAAACACCAGTTCAGAGCAGCGCCCTCGGGGCCGTGGCGCGATTCTCGCCGACGGGCTCGCCAAGGGAGACCACTCGAGAACCCGGCCCGTGGCATCATCGCGTCATGGGTACTGGGGAATCGGAGGGCAGGGGAATGGGCCTGGTAGCGGGCCTGCTGTTGGCGGCGGGGTCTGGGAGCAGGCTCGGTCGCCCCAAAGCTCTGGTCGAAGTGGGCGGTGTACGCCTCGTCGACCGGGGCGTACGAACCCTGACCCGGGGCGGTTGCGGCCCGGTCATGGTCGTCCTGGGCGCCGCGGACACCAGTGTGGCCGGTGCCCTCACCGTGAACAACCCCGACTGGTCCACCGGCATGGGTTCCTCGGTGCGTGCCGGAATCGACGCCATGCCCGACGCCGTAGACGCCGTCCTCGTCGCCCTCGCCGACCAGCCCCTGGTCACCGCTGAGGCCGTCAACCGCCTGGTGGAGGCCTACGAGCAGGGCGCCCGCGCAGCGGTGGCCACCTATAACGGCAACCCCCGCAACCCGGTGATGCTGGGGCGCGAACACTGGTCCACGGTCTACTCGATGGCCGAACAGGACGTGGGCGCCCGCCCCTTCCTGCGCACCTACTCCCACCTGGTCACCACGGTCGCCTGCGACGACATCGCCAGCCCCGAGGACATCGACACCGAGGAGGACCTGGTCCGCCTCACCGAGATCCTCGAGGGGGCCTGAACCCGCGGCCGGAGGAGCCGAGCACCTCACCGAGCAGCCGGACGGCCTTCGGGCCGACCCCGTGCATCGCGGTGAGTTCGGCCTCGGAGTACTCGGCGACCTGGTCGAGCGTGGTGACGCCCAGACCGACCAGAGCCCGGGTGGCCGGCCTCCCGATTCCCCTGGGCAGGTCACCGACCTCTCCGGGTACCGCCCTTTCGGCAGCGAGCGCCCGCTGCATGAGGGGTTCGGGCGCGCAGTGGAGCCAGGCACGCCACACCCAGTGGTTCAGCTGCTGCCCGTCGATGTCGGCCAGCGGTATCCGCACCTCGGAGCCCACGGTCTCCGCGGAGGCGTAGCCGGAGAGGGCCTCGGCCGCTTCGGCCTCGGGGAGGCTGAGGCGCACACCGCCGTCGGCGTCCGCCGAGGCGAAGGCGGTACCGCGCACAGTGAACGCGGTCGCACCGGGTCCGGCCTCCTGTCTCTCAGCCTCCGGATGGGAGAGCGCGGCCTTCCGGAGCTGCCCAAGGGTCGTCATGAACCCACTATGACACCCGTCACCGACAAGGGGGTGCGAGCCGACGCCGTTCAGCCCGTCTTGTCGGCGAGGATTCCGAAGGTTCGCTCGACCTCTTCCCCCGGAGCCAGGACGATCAGGTCCGTGCCGCTGTTGAGAGCGTCGGGCGGGCAGGTCATCGGTTCGACGGCCAAGTTGGCGCGGTGGTGATCGCCGCCCAGGGTGTCCGAGCTGAAGAGCTGGAGCCACCCGAAGCCGGCCCCGGACCACAGGGACACCCGGTGCTCGGGGCCGGTGAGACTGGCCCAGGCGCGGCCTTCGGTGTCGCGTTCGAGGTCGGTGAAGGCGGTGTCCAGCACCGTGGTGCCCAGGTCACGGCCGGGTGCCCGAAGGTCGTACTCGGTGCCGGCGACCGGCTTAGGGGCGCCCGAGGGCAGCAGGGCGGCATCGGTGGGCTGGTGGCTGCCGATGGCGGCCTCCACCCTGACCGCGCCCTGCTCGGCCAGCTCCCGCAGCGGCGTGCCCAGGGTGAGGTAGGGGTGGAACCCCAACCCGAACGGGGCCGCCGCGGACCCGGTGTTGCGTGCCGCGGTGCTGACGGTCAGGCCCTGCCCGGCCAACCGGTAGTTGACGGTCAGCTCCAGCGGGAACGGGTACCCCGGCGTCCCCGGGAAGGCCAGGCGCAGGGTCACGGCCTCCTCGGACTCCTCCAGGGGTGACCACTCCAGCTCGTGGACGAGTCCGTGGATGGCCGTACCGGTGGGCGGATCGTTCACGTCCAACCGGTACTCGGTGCCGTGGAAGTCGTACTTGCCGGCGGCGACCCGGTTCGGCCAGGGGGCCAGCAGCTGCCCCTGGAAGGCCAGGGGGCCGTCCTCTCGGGTGTAGGGCCAGACCAGGTCGCGGCCGCCCCAGGTGAGCGCTTGCAGCCCTGCACCGGTCCGGTCGATACGCGCCCGGTACTCTCCGGCGCGCAGTTCGAACACCTCGCCCACCTGTTCACCCTCTCCCGTCGTGGTCCGGCACACCGCCGGACCGGGAGATCATAGCGCGGGGTCAGCCGAGCAGGCCGTCCAGGGGGATGAGCACACCAGACCCCAACGCCAACAGGCCCGTGGAGAGCAGCACCACGACCATCAGCAGCGACCCCACCACCGCCAGCCGGAAGGCACCCAAGCGCCGCCGCGCTTTGGCAGTGGGCTTCGCGGCGACACGGCCCATCACCACCAGCAGCACCGCCAGCAGCACCGGGAACCACCAGAACGCACCGATGCCGCCCGGCAGCAGGCCGGTCAGCGAGGCCGCCCCGTCGGCCACCGGGTTGGCGCTGAAGTCCAACAGGCCCGGGTAGGCCTCAGCGACGAACGCGCTCTCCGGGAAGAACCCCTCCTCGGGGCGGATCGCCCGGCCCAGACCGTCGACCAGGCCAAAGAGGGCGGCCGGGTAGGCGAAGCGGCGGCACTTTCCCGCCTTCATCGCACGCTGGATCTGGCCCATGGTCTTCTCGACCCTGCGGGACGCCCGCTCCTGCTTGCGCCGCTCCTTGGCGGTCGCCGGCTCCTCCGGCCGGGTCGGGTCCTCGGGCAGCGCCGGACTCTCGGGCCGCGTGGTCACGGCTTCCGCGCGGCGCTGCTTGGCCGTGGCCAGCTTCTCCTGCGTGCCCTCCCAGCGCTCGCGGGCCGAACCTGCCAGGGAGGCCCACCGGTCCTGGCGGCGGGCCTTGCCGTCGGCGCGCTCGCGTTCGGCGATCGCGCCCCCGATCCGATCCGCCTCGGGCAGCAGCAGGAGAGCGGTGAGCATCGCGCCGCGGCTGGCCAACTGGTCGCCGCCGTCACGGAGGGCCGATTTGCGCTGCTCCAGCCACCAGGGTGCGTTCGGGGCGGCGCTGCGCTGGCTGGGATGCCAGGACTGGCGGCGCAGCAGTGACCGGTGCTGGGAAGCGGTCTCGGGCACTAGGACGAGCTCCACGGCCCGCGCCCAGGTGGAGTCGATCTCGTGGGCCGCGGGGCGCCGGGGCGCGTTGGGGCCCGCTCCCGCTGCCAGGTCGACGGCCTCGTGCACCCGCTTCATCAGGAGCGGGACCTCGTGCTGCACCCGCTCCAGCAGCGCGCACCGTCCGGACCCTCCCGAACGGCACGCGGGGTGCGGGCACCAGTGCTGGGCACCCAAGCCCACCACACCCGACTCCACGGCCTCACGCACCACCGCGTGGCGGCTCGATTCGCCGGTGGCCAGGGTCAGTAGCCCGTCGGCGCTGATCTCGTGCCCTCGGAAGCGCGGCGGCATGCCCGGCACGTAGCGGGAGGCCAGAGCGCTGATCGCCACGTGCGCGAGGTCGGGCCGGGCGTCCAGACCGGTGAGGTAGGCGCGGTCGAAGGTGTAGTCGTTGACCTCGCGGTCCAACCAGGTGCGTAGCTCCGACCAGTGGTTGCGCAGCCACATGGCGCCGGTCTCGGAGCGGTCCAGCAGGTCGAAGGCGAGGCTGGGCGGGTCCTCGTGCGAGGTCCCGGCGAAGTTGATCGGGCGCATGCGGCGGGCGGCACGGATCTGCGGGCGCTCACCGGCCAGCCAGGCGGCGACCTCGGCGTGGCCCCAGCGAGCCGAGGGCGCCAGCGTGAGGAGGCCGCGGGCCAGGAGCCGCCAGCGCTCGTCGGTGATCGCTGAGATGTCCACCTCGGTGTTGCGGGCGGTCAGCCAGTTGCCGCCGCGCTCGGGGCGGCGGCCGGAGATCAGCTCGTGCACCATCACGCCCAGCGACCACCACGAAGCCGGGGCCTCGCGGCGGCCCTCGATGACCTCGGGGGCGGCGTAGTCCTCGGTGATGGCCTGCCCGCCGTAGACGCGGCTCATCGTGGCGCGCACGGCGCCGCCGAAGTCGGTGAGAGCCACCACCGGCGGATCCAGGGAGCGGACCAGGAGGTTCTCGGGCTTGACGTCGGTGTGGTTGTGCTGGAGCTCGGACTGCCAGTGGTCCAGGCAGTCCGCCACGGCACGGACCACGGCCTTGGCCCGCTCGTCGTCCAGGGGCGCCTGGTCGATGACCTCCCGCAGGGTGCCCAGCGAGAAGTACTCCTGGGCTTCCCAGGCCAAGTCCTCGCCCCAGGAGCTCGCGGCGGACCCGTATCCGTGGATGGCGGGGGTGTACGGGGAGGCGGTGCTTCGGGCACGCAGGCGGTCCAGGAGCTCGCGGTTGATGTCGTGGCCGGGCCGGTACACCTTGAGGGCGAGTTCGCGTCCGCGGGAGTCGGTGGGTTCGGCCAGGTAGACGACGGCTTCACCGCCCGCGCCGATGCGGTCCAGGACCTGGTAGCGGCGGCGGAGGTCGGCGGGCACGGCGTAGTCGAGGTCACCGGCGGGGCCGACGACCACGCGCGAGACCACGCGGGCCATCCAGTCGAGGAGCGGGCCGAAGAGCACGCGCCACCACGGCGTGCGGCCGCCCTGAGGGTCGCCGGTGCCGGACTGGCGCGCGGGTCGGTCCCGGCCCAGGGGTGCGGCGGGCGTGGCGGGGGAGGCGGGCTGTTGGACCTTGGTGCCATCGGTGGCGGAGTCACCGGGCAGGACGGTAGTGCGGTCGGTGCCAGGGAGAACGGTGGTGCGGTCAGAGCCGGGGGGAACGACGCGCGTGGGCCCGTCGTCGGGTTGCTGCTCCGGTGGTCGGGCCGATCCCGGCCGGAATACGCGTGTGACCCAGCGCGTGGCGCCCACCGCCGGGTTCTTGCGGGTGGTGGGCGGGGTGGGATCGATCCTTCGGGTCGGTGCGTTCTCGTCACCGGGGTCGGGCGTGACCATCGAGGCCGGAGCCATCCTTCGGATAGGCGGGTCGGTTGCGGGCGTCCGGGGGCCGGACCTCTCCAGATTAGGTCTTCCGCGAGCCCGGTGGAGTGGTGGTGCCACCTCTTTCAGCGCGGGCGACCGCATGCCCCCGGTCACTTGTGGGACGCGGTCCGGGCCGTCTTGGTTCCGGGGTTTGTGACCCGGAGTCATCGAACGGGTGCATTCCCGGTCGGTGCGGGGCCGGTGCGGGTTTCGAGGGGTCAGTGCTGTTGGCGCGGGGGAAGGCCTAGCTTGTCGCAGGCCTCTTTGTACATGCGGACGACTTCGAGGCGGATCTGGGCGCGCTCGGTGAGCGGCTCGTCCCAGGGGATGCGCACGCTGCGCTCGGTGCCGTCCACGGTGACCGCGTAGTCGCCTCCCTCGCCGTCGAGGCCGGTCATCCGGGCGGCGGTGGCGTCGGGCTGGCCGCCCAGCGCCCGGCAGATGACCAGCGTGTCCTCGGGGTGGTCGCCGTTCATGTGCTCGGTGACGGCGGTGACGACCTCGGGGGCGAACGGGTTGGTGGGCACGGTGGGACTCCTGGGTGGTCTGCGGTACACGCTTCGGACGCAAGAAACGGGGGAGGGCCGGATCGGCCCTCCCCCAATGACGATATCCGAGGCCGCGCCGAGTTTCTGACGTGGTGTCGTTAAAACTCGGGGCCGTGGCCGCTCCCCCGTGCGGTCACTTTCGGGCACCGTCTTCCGAGGTCCTCCCCAGTTCCTCGGAGTGTCCCGGCCGGACGGCGGCGGTAGAGCCGGGTCGGGACGTCCTTCCTGCCTGCTCTGGCGAGTCGGCCTGCTTGTGCCGGCCTGCCTGGCCGTACTCGAATCCGGGTGCGGCCTGGGCGCAGGGCGGCACAGCTAGGGCTCGCGGGTGAACGGGCAGGGCTCAGGCCTCGCGGGTGAACTCCGCGTCGATCTCGATGCTGATCCGGTCGCCCACGACCACGCCGCCGCCGTCCATCGGCATCTCGATGTCCACGCCGAACTCCTTGCGGCTGATGGTGGTCGAGGCGGCGAAGCCGGCGCGGTCCAGGCCCCAGGGGTCGACGGTGGAGCCGTTGAACTCGAGGGAGAGCTCGACCGGGTGGGTGTTCTTCTTGATGGTCAGGTCGCCCTTGAGGACGTAGTCCTCCCCCTTGGCCTCGATGCCCGTGGAGCGGAAGGCGAACTCGGGGAACTGGTCGGTCGAGAAGAAGTCCGCGGACCGGATGTGGTTGTCGCGGTCGCTGTTGTCCGTGTTGATGGAGCTGGCGTCGATGGTGGCTTCGACGGAGGTCTTGGAGGGGTCCTCGGGAACGGTCAGCGTGGCGTCGAACTTCTCGAAACGGCCTCGAACCTTGCTCACCATCATGTGGCGGACGGAGAAGCCGACGATGCTGTGGGCGCCGTCAATCTTCCAGGTGCCGGGCTTGAGCTCCTGAGCGGCCATGTCTATCTCCCTGCGTGTTGGTGGCCCGTTGGAGTCGGGCCAATTCTCTGCCTAGCAACAAAGTACCTTGGAAGTATCTTCCTAGGAAGGAGTCTAGGTGTTCGGGTCCGGGGAAGCAAGCACCCACCGCTAGAATCGGGCCATGGAGAAGGCCTGGCTGGAGCCCGTGGAACAGGATGTCTGGCGCGGCTACCTGCGTACGAACACTTGGATCTACGACGAACTCGAACGCGACCTGCGCGCCCGCAACGGACTCTCGCTCATCGAGTACGGCATCCTCGCCCACCTCTCCGAGGCGCCTGAGTGCCGGATGCGCATGCGCGGGCTCGCCGACGCGGTCATCGTTTCCAGAAGCCGCCTGTCCCACCAGATCGCCCGGCTCGAACGCAACGGCCACGTGCGCCGAGAGGAGTGCGCCGACGACCGGCGCGGCCTGTGGGCCGTCCTCACCGACAAGGGCGCGGTGTTCCTCGAACAGGCGGCGCCCGGCCATGCCGCGCGGGTGCGTTCCCTGGTGTTCGACCGCCTCAGCGCGGAGCAGCTCACCCAGCTGCGGGGGATCATCGAGGCGCTGGAGGGCCCCGATCTGAAGTAGCCGTCCTGGAGGGCGCCCGCAAGCGGTCGGAAGCCCGGCGCCGGTTCGGAGGCCGCGGCCGGTTCGGGCCATTCGGTCTCCTTCTTGCCCAAACCGCTGGCCCTTACGGCACCCGCCTGTGAAGCTGGAGTCCGGAGCACGGCGCACCCCGAACGCGCACCCAGGGGAGCGGACGCCGACCACGCGCGGTCGGGGAAGGGGAGTGGGACATGGTTCTGTCGGCGAAGCGAAAGAGGCGGGCCGCCCAGGTAGAGTCGGGGCCCGTGAGCAGACCATCCATCATCGGCGCCCAGAACTTCCGCGACGACGACGGCAGCGCCGATCCGGAAGTCGAGGCGCGCCTGCGGGACCACGCGGCGGGCAAGATCGGCGATCGCCAGGTCCTGGCCGCTCTCAGCGAGTCCCGTGTCCTCATCCCGGTGGTCTCCGTCGCCACTGAGACCGAGGAGGGCGCGGGCGGGCTCACCAAGGACAAGAACAGCGAAGTGGCCATCCCCATCATGACCGGCAAGGACGGTCGGCGGGGGGTGCTCGCCTTCACCTCGGTGGACGCGGTCCGGCGCTGGCGCTCGGACGCCCGCCCCGTACCCTTCACCACAAAGGACGCCTGCCAGGCCACGCTCGAGGAGAGCGCGGACGCCCTGGTCATCGACGTGTCCGGCCCGGTGCCGCATACCATCCAGGGCCGTTTCCTGACGATGCTCGCCGAACAGGGCACCGTGCCCGAACCCAAGGACGACCCCCAGGTCCTGGCGCTCATCTACCGGGTGACCCACGCCGAGTTCGGGATCGAGCGCGTGCGTATCCACTCGTCGGAGCGCGGCGACATCGGGATCCGCCTCGAGTTGGACGAACGCGACGACGAGTCGCTGCGCCGTGTGGCCGAGCGGCTCGGCACCGAACTCCAGCACGTGCTACCCGGCGGGGTCGAGCTCAGCGCCGTCGTGCGGGCCCAGCGCGACGACAAGTAACCCCGGGCGGCTCGGGCTGCCCGGGTTGTCCACAGGGGCCGCCGGGCCCTGTCGCGGAGCGCTCCCAACAGGTAACTTCCCAACATGCCCACCCCCTTGGCGCTCTCACTGACCCCGTTGCTGCCGTGGGCGGTCCTCGCGGCCGCCGCCCTCGGTGTGCTCGGGGTGGTAGTCGGCCGTGGCACCGGGCGCCTCGTGCACCTCTTCGGCCCGGCCTGCCCGCCAGCCGTGACGAGTGCCGCCCCGGTGCCGCACCGAAACCCGGGGGGAGGGGCCGCCCCAGGTCAGGAGAGCATCACAGGGACCCCCGAGGAGAGGGAAGGCGTATCCGGCACACCAGCGGAACCCCCACCCGGCGACCAACCCTCAGACACCGCGCCCTCCGCCGACCAGCCCGCCCGCCCCGCTGACCCGGGCCCCTCCCTCGAAGAGGACGACGACGGTCCGCCGCCGCCGTGCTGCCCGTACTGCCGCGCCGAACTCGCCTTCGTGCGAGCCCTGCCGTACGTGGCCGCCCGCCCCTTCCGCCAGCGCGGTGCCTGCCCCCACTGCGAACAGTTCGTCCGCCCCCACCCCGCGGTCGTGGTCAGCACCGCCCTGCTGTTCGCGGCGGTCGGCGCCCTCCTCCCGTGGCACCTGCTCGACTGGTCGGCGTTCGGTCTGCTGGCCGTGCTCTGGTTCGTCGCGATCGGCACGCCCCTGTCCGTCATCGACCTCAGGGTCATGCGCCTGCCCGACGTCATCGTGGCCCCGGCCTACCCCGTCGCCGCCCTCCTCCTGGCCGCGGCGGTCCTCCTTCCGCCCTCCGGGCCCGACCTCGAGCGCGGTGCCCAGGCCCTGGTCGGCATGGCGCTCATCACGGTTCTCTACTGGTCGCTGTGGCGGATCCGGCCAGGCGGGCTCGGCTTCGGCGACGTCAAGCTCTCCGGGCTCACCGGCCTCTACGCGGGCTGGGCCGCCGGACCGGTCGGCGCCCTCGTCGCGGCGTTCTGGGCCTTCGCGGCCTTCTCCCTGCTGGGGCTGGCGCTCATGGCCCTGCGCCGGATCACCCGGGCAGAACCCCTCCCCTTGGGACCCTTCATGCTCGCCGCCACCTTCCTCACCCTCCTCGCCGGTCAGCCCTTGGCGCCCCAACCCTGATCCCGGTGGCCGCCCCAGCACACGATCCGTGGGAGGATCGTGCACATGTTGCGTTGGCTGACCGCGGGGGAGTCCCACGGACCTGCACTCGTCGCGATTCTGGAGGGCCTTCCGGCCGGTGTGTCCGTCACCTCTGACGACATCGCCGCCGCACTGCTCCGCCGCCGCGCCGGGTACGGTCGGGGCGCCCGGATGAAGTTCGAGAAGGACCAGGTCTCCGTCATCGGAGGCATCCGGCACGGCATCACCCAGGGTGGTCCGGTCGCGATCGAGGTCGGAAACACCGAGTGGCCCAAATGGGAGAAGGTGATGTCGCCCGACCCGGTTCCCGCCGAGGAACTGGACGGTGTGGCGCGCAACGCGCCGCTCACCCGGCCCCGCCCCGGCCACGCCGACCTGGTCGGTATGCAGAAGTACGGGCACGACGAGTCCCGCCCGATCCTGGAGCGCGCCAGCGCCCGTGAGACCGCGGCACGCGTCGCCGTCGGCGAGGTCGCCCGGCAGTTCTGCCGCCAGGCGCTCGGCATCGAGATCCTCAGCCACGTGGTCTCCATGGGTCCCGTCGCTGTTCCCGAGAACGCCCCCGAACCGCGTCCCGAGGACCTCGCCGCGATCGACGAGGACCCGCTGCGCTGCTTCGACGCCGAGACCAGCGCACGCATGGTCGAGGAGGTCGACGACACCAAGAAGTCCGGGGACACCTTGGGCGGCGTCGTCGAGGTGCTCGCCTACGACCTGCCGCCGGGCCTGGGCAGCCACGTGCACTGGGACCGCCGCCTGGACTCCCGCCTGGCCGGGGCCCTCATGAGCATCCAGGCCATCAAGGGCGTCGAGGTCGGCGACGGCTTCCGCACGGCTGCCCGCCGGGGTTCCGCGGCCCACGACGAGATCGAGCCCGGGGCCGACGGCGTGCGCCGCCGCACCAACCGCGCGGGCGGTGTCGAGGGCGGCATGTCCACCGGCGATCCGCTGCGCGTGCGCGCCGCGATGAAGCCCATCGCCACGGTGCCCAAGGCGCTGGACACCGTCGACACCGAGACCGGCGAGCCCACCAAGGCCCACCACCAGCGCAGCGACGTCACCGCGGTCCCCGCCTCCGGCGTGGTGGCCGAGGCCATGATCGCGCTGGTCATCGCCGAGGCCGCCATCGAGAAGTTCGGTGGCGACTCGGTTCCAGAGACCGCCCGTAACCTCCAGGGATACCTGGACTCGCTGACGATCCGCTAGATCCCTTCATCCTGGCCCGCCCTTCCCCCGGAGGGCGGGCCAGCGCTCTTGGAGGGTGCTGTTTCTGCTAGACAGGAGGGCACACGGCACAGATTCTCCTCCTCGCGCTCGCGGGGAGCGGCACCCCCAGAGGTAGGCAGAGCGTGGCAAGAGCGATCGCGGTGCTCATCGGTTCGCCCGGATCGGGCAAGTCCACCGTCGGCGAGGCACTGGCCCGCCGCCTCGACGCGGACCTGTTGTGCACCGACACCGAGATCGAGAAGCGTGCGGGCAGGCCCATCAGTGACATCTTCGTCCAGGACGGCGAGGAACGATTCCGCGCGCTGGAGCGCGAGGTCGTCGCGGAAGGCCTGCGCGCTTGGGAGGGCGTCATCGCGGTCGGCGGCGGCGCGGTCCTCAACGAGGACACCCGGAAGGACCTCTCCGAACACCACGTGGTCTACCTACAGGTGGACTTCGGCGAGGCCGCCAAACGGGTGGGCATGGACGTCGCCCGCCCCCTGCTCTCCGGGAACCCCCGCACTCAGCTGCGCAAGCTCCTCAACGAGCGGCTTCCCATCTACGAGGGCCTCGCAACGGTGACCGTGCCCACGACGGAATACCACCCCGAGGAGATCGTCGACACCATCGTGTCCTCCCTCCCCGAGAGCTCCCAGCCCACCGGAAAGGCCAAGTAGTGACCGCGACCCGGATCGGTGTGGGGGACCACACCGGACGCTACGACGTGGTGGTCGGCAGCGGCGTCCTCTCCGAACTGCCCTCCCTCGTCGGCGACGCCGCGCAGGTGGCCGTGATCCACCCCGAGGGCCTGGGCGAGATCGCCCGCCCCGTGGCCGGCGCACTGGAGGACGCCGGTTACCGTGTCCGGCCCATGCCCGTGCCCGACGGCGAAGCCGCCAAGACCGCCGCCGTGGCCACGGACCTGTGGTCGCGACTGGGCGGCTTCAACTTCACCCGCAGCGACGCCGTGGTCGGGGTGGGCGGCGGTGCCGCCACCGACCTGGCCGGGTTCGTCGCCGCCACCTGGCTGCGCGGGGTGCGTTCGGTACTGGTGCCCACCACGCTGCTGGGCATGGTGGACGCCGCGGTCGGCGGCAAGACCGGCATCAACACACCCGAGGGCAAGAACCTGGTCGGCGCCTTCCACCCTCCGGCGGGGGTGCTGTGCGACCTCGCCACCCTGCCGAGCCTGCCCCAGGCCGACTACATCGGCGGTCTGGCCGAGATCGTCAAGGCGGGCTTCATCGACGACCCCGTCATCTGCGACCTCATCGAGGAAGACCCCGAGGGCGCCACCGTCCCTGAGGGCAAGCACACGCGCGAGCTCATCGAACGCGCCGTCCGGGTCAAGGCCGACGTCGTCTCCGGCGACCTCAAGGAGAGCGGCCGCCGCGAGATCCTCAACTACGGCCACACCCTCGGGCACGCCATCGAACGCGCCGAGAACTACACCTTCCGGCACGGCTACGCCGTCTCCATCGGCATGGTCTTCGCGGCCGAGCTCGCCCGCCTGGACGGGCGGATCGACGATGCGCTGGTACGACGGCACCGTTCCGTGCTCACCTCTGTGGGGCTGCCGGTCAGCTACGCCGCGGAGGCCTGGGCCGAACTGCGCACCACCATGGCCGTAGACAAGAAGGCCCGCGGCGCCACCCTGCGTTTCGTGGTCCTGGACGGCCTGGCCAAGCCCGCGATCCTCAGCGGGCCGACGCCTGAGCTACTGGACGCCGCTTACCAGGCAGTCGTAGACGGTTCCTGAGTCCCAGGAACCCACTAGACTGGTCAGAGGCGAGGAGTGCCCGGGCCCGGTGGACACAGACACCGGCCGCCATGGGGACCGCGCCTCGCCCCATCGACTACCGACCGGACCGGCGAGTCCGGTCTCCGACGTGTCAGACCCCTGGGAGAGACGACCGAAGTGGCCTCGACGAACGACATCAAGAACGGCACGACCCTGCGGCTCGATCACGGCGTTCTCTGGAACGTCCTGGAGTTCCAGCACGTCAAGCCGGGCAAGGGCGGCGCGTTCGTCCGTACCAAGCTGAAGAACGTCCTTACGGGCAAGATCGTCGACAAGACCTTCAACGCCGGTGCCAAGGTCGAGTTCGCCAGCGTCGACCGCAGCGACATGGAGTACCTGTACCACGACGGGGACTCCTTCATCTTCATGGACAACCAGACCTTCGACCAGATCCCGGTCCCCGAGGCCGTGGTCGGCGACGCCAAGGGCTTCCTCCTGGAGAACACCAAGGTCACGGTGGCCACCTACGAGGGCAACCCGCTCTACATCGAGATGCCCGCAGCCGTCGAGCTGGAGATCACCGAGACCGACCCCGGCGTCCAGGGCGACCGCTCCACCGGCGGTACCAAGCCCGCCACCGTGCAGACCGGTGCCACCATCCAGGTGCCCCTGTTCGTCACCACTGGCGAGCGCGTCAAGGTCGACACCCGCACGGGCGACTACCTCGGGCGTGTCAACTGATGAGTGGCGCACGGCGCAAGGCCCGTCGGCGCGCGGTGGAGGTCCTCTACGAGTCCGAGGTGCGCGGAACCTCGGTGGAAGACGTCATCAAGCGTCGGCTGGCCCAGCCCGAACCGCCGATCAACGAGTTCACCGAGCGGCTCGCGCGTTCCGTCGACGAGCGGCGTGACCGGATCGACGAGCTCCTGGGCGACTACGCCATCGGGTGGACCCTCGAACGAATGCCGGTCGTCGACCGCAACATCCTCCGGATGGGCGCCTTCGAACTGCTGTGGGCCGAGGACATCCCCGACGGTGTGGCGATCGCAGAGGCGGTCGGCGTGGCCAAGGAGCTGTCCACCGACGAGTCGCCCAACTTCATCAGCGGACTTCTGTCACGCTTGATGGAGAACAAGTCGACGCTCTCGCTCTGAGACCTCGCACCGAGGCCGGGGTGGTCCCGCCCCGGGCAGGACTCGGGCACTAATGATTGAGAGAACGCAGGTGACTGACAGGAGCGGCACGTCCGCGACCGCGACGGGCGGTTACGGGACGAGCGGTGTGACCGGACCCGCGCGGGCGGCCACCGCCGCGCGGACCGCGGTGGTGTGGGACGCGCTCTCGCAGCTGCTGGCCCGCCTCTCCGACGGTGAGCCCGTGGAGATCGTCGACGCCGGCGGGGGCACCGGTGGCGCCGCCGTTCCGCTCGCCGAGCTCGGTCACCGTGTGACCGTCGTGGAGCCCAACCCGGACTCCCTGGCCGCTTTGGAGCGCCGTGCCGCCGAGAGCGGTGTCGTGGTGCGCGGTGTCCAGGGGGAGACCCAGGACCTGGCCTCGCTCTTCCCGGTCGGCAGCGCCGACCTGGTGTTGGTGCACAACGTGCTCGAATACGTCGACGACCCCGCTTCCGCGCTGGCCGACGTCGCCGGCATCACCCGTCCCGGTGGCGCGGTCAGCCTGGTGGTCACCAACGCGGTCGCCGGGGCCCTGCACCGGGCCCTTGCCGGGCACATCACCGACGCGCAGCATCTGCTCTCCGACGCCGACGGCCGCTGGGGCGAGGCCGACCCCATGCCGCGGCGCTTCACCCGCCAGCAGCTCCTGGAACTGATCGGCCAGTCCGGTCTGACCGGGGAGAGCGTTCGCGGGGTGCGGGTGTTCGCCGACGTCCTGCCCGGACACGCTTGGGAGGCCGATGCCCAGGCCGGACAGCACCTGGTGGAGCTGGAGAAGGCCGCCGCGGACCACCCCGAGCTCATTGGCATAGCCACCCAGCTGCACGCCATCGCGCTCAATCCCTAGGCCCACCCTTCCCCCGGCCCTAGATCCACCCTTCCCGGGTTCTGGGGCCACTTTTTGGCCGGTGCCGGACTCAGGGCCAGGGCCGGGGAAGTCGGGGGAAGGGCATAACCTGGCACTATGAGCCGACGTCAGCTGGAACGCGGTGCCGCACTCCGGGGTATGGTCACCTCGGACGGCATCGCACCGCTGGGTGCCGACTTTCCCGTGGACGGTTCCGGGCCGGACCACGACTGCCACATCCTGCACTTGGACATGGACGCGTTCTTCGCGAGCGTGGAGCAGCTGCGCCACCCTGAGGCACGCGACCGTCCCGTCATCGTGGGCGGCCTCGGTCCACGCAGTGTGGTCTCCTCCGCCGACTACGTCGCCCGTCACCACGGTGTGCACTCGGCGATGCCCATGGCGCAGGCGATGCGCCTGTGCCCGGACGCCCTGGTCTATCCGCCGGACGGGGCCGCCTACCGCCAGGCCTCCGAGGCGGTCATGGAAATCCTGCGTTCGGTGACGCCCCTGGTCCAGCCGCTGTCGCTGGACGAGGCCTTCTTGGACGTGTCCGGTGCCCGCCGCCGCCTCGGCGGCCCCGCGCGTATCGCCGCGATGATCCGCGAACGGGTTCGGCGGGAACAGCGGCTCACCTGCTCCGTGGGGGTCGCGGCCACCCGCTTCGTCGCCAAACTCGGTTCCACCCACTGCAAGCCCGACGGACTGCTGCTCGTGCCTACGGAGAGGGTCCACGGCTTCCTGGACCCGCTACCTATCGGCGCGCTGCCCGGGGTCGGTGAGAAGACCGAACGCTCGCTCGTCCGACTGGGCCTGCGCACCGTCGGTGCCCTGGGGCGGGCCGACACCGACCTGCTGCGGATGGAACTCGGTGAGAAGGCCGGTACGCGCCTGGCCGCGCTCGCCCGGGGCGAGGACCCCAGCCTGGTCGTTCCCGAGACCCCGGACAAGAGTGTGGGCGCGGAGGAGACCTTCGCCGTGGACGTGGACGATCCTGACAAGATCGACCGCGAGCTGCTGCGCCTGGCGGAAAAGGTGGGGTACCGGATGCGTGCCTCGGGACAGGTGGGGCGCACGGTGAGCATCAAGCTCCGCAAGGCCGACTTCTCCACCATCACCCGGGCCAAGACCCTCTCCGAGGCCACCGACGTCGCTCGGGACATCAGTTCCGTCGCACGCGCCCTCTACACCGCTTCGGGCCTGCGGGGCTCGGCCCTGCGCCTGGTGGGGGTTCGTGTGGAGGGTGTGGTCCCGGCGGAACAGGCCCACCACCAGTTGGCGTTAGGGGAGGAGGACACGGGTTGGCGGGACGTTGAGCGGGTTATGGACCGGGTGAAAGCTCGTTTCGGTCCAGGCGCGATACAGTCGGCTGTATTGGCCAAGCGTGACGAAAACGACGTATGATGCGGCAACTTCCGGGGCCCTCTGAGCGTTGTACAGAGTAGGACCGGAGTCAGGGTGAGAGAGAGGCATGGAAGCCGGTGTTTCCGATACAGGGCGAGGGTATCGTGACCGTAGTGGGTCAGGTATACACGCAGCTTTTCTTTCCGCTAGGCGCTAGTGCACCGTATTCTGGGCATACCACTGACCAAGAGATTGTTCATCAGTACCCGTCACCCCAACCGGGGACTGCAGTAGGGAGGCGCCGTGCCGCTCTCTGAACACGAGCAGCGCATGCTCGACCAGATCGAGCGGGCGCTGTATGCCGAGGACCCGAAGTTCGCGAACACAGTTCGGCAGACGAACCCCGCGGTCCATTACAAGCGCTGGATCATCAAGGCCGGAGTCGGCTTCGTACTCGGCATGGGAATGCTGCTCCTGGGTCTGCTGCTGAGCAACCCGGATGAGTCCCTGGCGCTTCCGGTGACCATCAGCGTCCTCGGATTCGTCCTCATGCTCACCTGCTTCCTGTGGGGCGCCAACGCCTGGCGCAAGGCCGCGGGCGGCGGGGCCGAGGCGGCGATGGCCGCCGAGGCCGAGGAGGCCGAGGCCAAACAGAAGCGCAAGGAGAAGGGCGGAAAGCGCCCTGGGATGATGAACCGCTTCGAGGAGCGCTGGCGCCGCCGCCAGCAGGGCGAGGACCAGTAACTCCGCCCACCCCGGCTCCGGACGGCCAGCGCCTTGAGCGTTCGTGTGTTCTGTGACGGCGGGGCCCGCACACCGACGGTATGCGGGCCCCGCCGTTTTCCTGTGCCCGTGAGGTGGGTCCGCCACCGTTCCTGACAGCCTCCTCTTGCGCGGGCGCAGCCCGTGAATTCCGTCACTGGGTGCCGACCGGGCGGGGCTCGTCCAGTCAGGGAACCGCGGGGAGTCCGGCCGCTCCCCGCGGACTCTTCCTAGGGAAGGGCGGGGGCCGCCTCGCCCGCGATCCGCGGCCGGTTCCACGGTGCCAGGGAACGCGGCAGCAGGAGCGCCCGCCACCGGGCACCGTCTGCGGTTACCGAGGCCAGCCCGGCCCGGGCCGTCGCCAGATCGTCCGCCAGGCGGCCGTCATGCTCGGGTGCGGGCGCGTACCGGGCCGATTCCTCGGCAAGCGCCAGCCGCCACAGGGCCTCCCGGGACTCTTCCGGCAGGGCGACCCCGTCGCGCCGCAGGGCACTCAGCCGTTCGGCGGTCGCCCGCGGGCTCTCAGTGAGCACCCATTCCACACCCAGGTCGACGCATGTGTCACGGAGTTCCCGCCAGGCGGTGTGCGCGCCCGCGGCCCCGCCCGCGGTCAACGCGGGGTTCCGGGACCAGCGGACCAGGACACGGGCGAGGGCTGGCAGGGCCAGCAACAACAGCGCGCCGAGTACGCCGCCCAACACCGGGAGCCACGGCAGCACGGAGGCCGCGCCGGTCTCGTCCCCGGTACTTCCGGCAGCTGCGTCGCCCGACTCCTCCTCCGGGGACTCGCTCTCATCGGGCGTGGGGCTGGGCTCTTCCTCGGGGGACTCGGTCGGCTCGGGTGAGGCCGGCGCCTGGGGTTCGGGCTCGTGCGGGGTATCGGGTGCGGAGCTCGTGGAGCTGTAGTCGGGCACCGAAGCCGACCCCTGCCCGTCCGCCGAAGAGGGTGTGGGCTCGAAGCGCACCCATCCGGACCCCTCGAAGTAGAGCTCGGGCCAGGCGTGGGCGTCGCCGACCGATACAGCCCAGCGGTCGTCGCCCACGTTCTCGCCCGCGGTGTAGCCCACGGCGACCCGTGCGGGGATGTCGGCCTGGCGGGCCATGACCGCCATCGCTCCTGCGTACTGCTCGCAGTAGCCGACCCGGTCTTCGAACAGGAAGTGCGTCAGCGGATCGGCGCCGGAGGGGACCGGGGGAGGGTCGAGGTCGTAGGTGAAGGAGCCGTCGGTGAAGAAGTCCTGGATGGCGGTCGCGCTCTCGTACGGCGACTCGGCGTCCTCCGTCACGGCGTCCGTGAGCTCCTGGACCCTTTCGTCCAGGTCTCCGGGCAGGTCCCGGTGGTCGTCGTTCAGGGACCTGGGCGGACCGGCTGTGTCTAGGGCCTCGGGATCGGGCTGGTTCTCCGCGGACTCCACAGCGAAGTTGAACCCGGTCTGGGGCGTGCCGGTGGTGAAGACCATCAGCGTCTCGGGGTCCACGTACCAGTCACCGGAGATGTCCACCGAGCGGGCCGGGTAGGGGATCGGCAGAAAGTCCATGCGGGGCGAGTCGGCGTCCAGCGACACCCGCGTGGTGACCGCGTCCTCGGCCTCCTCGGTCCATCCCGGGGGAAGTGGGAAGTCGTTGTCGATACCGGAGTCGCGGCCGGTGTACACGGGGGTCATCGTCCAGTTCTCGCCATCGAACTCGTCGAGGACGAAGGTGCGCAGGTACTCCGGGTCCTCGGCGTCGGTCCGGTAGGTCAGCACGGTCCGGTCGGAGGAGGCGGCCAGGTCGCGGCGGAGTGACACCAGCGGGTGCTGGGTGGTCACCGTGTCTCCCGTGCCGAGCTGGCTGCCGTCGGCCATCGCGTAGAAGGCGTCGGTGTGCAGAGAAGGCACCATCAGGGGGATCGACAGGGCCAGCACGATCGCCGTGGAGGCGGCGGTGACCACGATACCGAGCCGGGTGGCACCTGACGCGAAGCGCCCCGCGGGGCTCTGTCCGTCCGGTACCCGGGCGCCCCACTCGCGGCTCCGGACCCACATGTCAGCGGCCAGTAGCGCCAGGAAGCCCGCGGCGCAGACCCCGGCCTGTACCCAGGTCAGGCCAGTGCCGTCCACGGCAAGCGGGACCAGGATCAGCGCCAGCAGCAGCCCGCCGACCATCCCCGGGCAACGGGCCGTCACCGCCAGGAAGTCCGAGGTCATCGCGAACACCACGAAGACCAGCGTGATGATCATCTGCAGCCCATGGGAGGGCGTAACCGGGGGAGCACTGGTGTCGATGCTGTGCACCCCCTGCTGGAACAGTTCCCAGGCCTGTTCGAACGTGGCGGGGGTGGGCACGATGCCCAGGAATCCCGTCCCCGGGGCGAACAGCGGTGTGAACAGCAGAGCGGCGGTGAGCAGCTGCAGGAAGGGGACGGGCAGGGGATTCCAGCCCCCCGCGCGGTACAGGGCGGACACGGCGGCGACCGCCGTCATGAGGAGGACGGCCGGGACCCACCAGTCGCCGCCGCGGACCAAGCCGCCCAGCAGGGGCAGCGCCGCCAGCATCGAGACGAGCGCGGCCAGGGGCATCAGTGCTCTCAACGCGAACCCTCCCGGGTGAAGCGGTGCCCCGCATGGACCGGGCCGCCCTCACCTTGGGGGGAGATCGACCGGTGCCACAGCGGGGGCAGTTCGGTGGGGTCGGCCACGGTCACCACACGCCAACCGTTGGCGGTCAGCAGCTCGGCGATGCGCTGTGCGGACCCCGACTCCGGCCAGTCGGCCCGAGAACACAGGACCGCCACGTGCGTCCCGGTCCCGCGCACCCGGGAGAGCGCAGCGGCGTCCTCCGCCGATACCGCGCCGAGAACCGCCACCACCAGGCTCGCCGAAGCCCCGCGTGCCCCTTCCAGGGCGCTGATGCCGCCCGTCAGATTGGTGGCCTTGGAGGGTTCGGCGGTGGCGAGCCCGTCCAGGACCCCGGACGCGTTCTCGGTGTGCAGGTGTCCGCGTTCGGTGTGGAAACGCAGTTCGTGTCCGCTGTCGAGGATGTTCACCGCGATCGAGGCGGCCACGCTCACCCCGGTCTCCAGCGAACTCCAAGGGCCCACGCCCGTGTGCGCGGTCTCGCGGGTGTCCAACAGCAGAGTGCTGTGCTCGCGCCAGTGCTGTTCGTCCCGACGCACCATCAGTTCGCCGTGCTTGGCGGTGGACCGCCAGTGCACCCGCCGCAGTTCGTCGCCGTACCGGTACTCGCGGGGGATGGGGTCCTGTTCCCCGGCCCCGGTGACCGCGCGGCGCGGGGCGTTCTCCCCCTGTGAACCGTCGGCCGCTCCGAGGGTGGCCAACCGGACGACGGGCGGGGTCACGAGCAGCGGCGTGGGTGCACCGACCAGGCGGGTTACCCGCACGCAGCCTAGGGGGTCAACCACGCTCACCCGTAGCGGCCCCACCGGGTAGCGGCCCCGGACCGCGGGGCGTACCAGGTAGGTGACGTCCCTGACGGCGCGCGGTGCCAGATGGCCCACGGTGTAGCGCGGCTCGTAGCCGAGCCGGACGGGAAGCGTGTCCTCGACGCGCACCCAGGCGACCGGCCAGGTGGGGGAGGTGTTGCCGATCCGGACCAGCACCCGGGTGTCCGTCCCGGCCGGAACCCGGGCCGGCCGCAGGGCACGGCTGTGTGCCACGCGCCCGGTCGCGCCGAACACGGTCAGGGCCGAGAGCGGCGGCACCAGGACGAGGAGGAGTCCCACACCGACCAGCTCTCTCTGGCCGACGACGAAACCGCACACGAGGGCGACCGCTCCGAAGAACAGCATGAGACCGCCGCGGGCGGTGAGGGTTCGCTTCGGGCGCATGGGCCCTCTCTCGGGGGTCGTGTGGACGCTCCGGGTCAGCGGGGTCCGGGAACGGGAAGTCGGGCGACCAGTTTGGCCACGATCTGCTCGGCGCTGAGCCGCTCCATCTGGGCTTCGGGGCCGGGGAGCAGTCGGTGGGCGAGTACGGGAACGGCCAGGGCCTGTACGTCGTCGGGGACGACGTAGTGGCGCCCCTCCAGGGCGGCGTGAGCGCGTGCGGCCCGCACCAGGTGCAGGGTGGCGCGGGGCGAGGCGCCCAGTTTGAGTTCGGGTGCGGTCCGGGTGGAGTTCACCAGGTCGACGACGTAGCGGCGCATGCCCGGTGCCATGTGGATGCCGTGGACGCGCCCCACCAGGTCGCGGATCTCGGCGGCGTTGGTGACGGGGGCCAGCGCGTCCAGGGGCGACTGGGTGGTGTGGCTGTCGATCATGTCGAGTTCGGCCTGGGGCGAGGGGTAACCGACCGAGACACGGGCCATGAACCGGTCCCGCTGCGCCTCCGGCAGGGCGTAGGTGCCCTCCATGTCGGCAGGGTTCTGGGTCGCCACGACCATGAACGGGCGTTCCAGTGCCCGGGTCTGCCCGTCCGCGCTGACTTGGCGCTCCTCCATGCACTCCAAGAGGGCCGACTGGGTCTTGGGTGAGGCGCGGTTGATCTCGTCGCCGAGCACGATGTTGGCGAACACCGGTCCGGGGTTGAACTCGAACTCGTTGCGGTCCTGGTGGTAGACGCTGACCCCGGTGATGTCGCTGGGCAGCAGGTCCGGGGTGAACTGGACACGCTGCACGGAGCAGTCCACGGCCCGGCCCAGGGCTTTGGCCAGCATGGTCTTTCCCACACCGGGGACGTCCTCGATCAGGAGGTGCCCCTCCGCGAGCAGAACGGTGAGTGAGATGCGCAGTACGTCGGGCTTGCCCTCGATGACCGTTTCGATCGCGCCGCGGACGCGCTCGGCGACGGAGACCACGGCGCCGATGTCCTCCCGGACGCCGCCCCCGTGACCGTCGTGCTGTGTGCCGAGTGACACGAGTCCCCTCCCGCTCAAGTCATGCCCCGGTGTATCGATCCGAGGCTAGGGCCAATCAGACCGATTGCAAACCAAAGTGCCGGAATCTGCCGCCGAATGATTCCGGCGGATACCAAAGTGTTTAAAGGGTGGGAACTGTTCTCCTGATCAATCGTGGGGGAGCCGTTCCTGATAGTGGGACGGACGTGGATAACCGGTCCCGAGGGGCCTACTGGAGGGCATGTTCCGCCCTCGGGCGGCCCGCGGCTGGTCACGGCGCTGCCGGTGCCGGGTGCCACTCCGTTCCCGCTGGTCGTCGGCGGATGGTGAGTGTGTGGTGTGCGACGCACGCGGGTGCTCGGCTGCCCCACTCTTGCTCCACGGCTCTGACCTGCGTATTTGTCGAAACTTCGGTTGGAGAATCCGGATTGAAGCTGTTGACGGTGGGGAGGAGTGGAGTAAGGTGGAGCACCGTGGAGAGGGTGAATTCTCCACTTAGGGGGTGAGGGGGTGAGCGTGTGTTCCTCGGCACCCACACGCCCCGCCTCGACCAGAAGGGACGGCTGTTCCTTCCCGCGAAGTACCGCGACGAACTGTCGGGGGGTTTGGTGATCACGAAAGGCCAGGAGCGCTGCCTCTACGTCTTTCCGACGGCCGAGTTCAGTCGCGTCACCGAAGCCCTGAGCTCCGCACCGGTCACCGCCAAGGCGGTCCGCGACTTCAGCCGTGTCCTGTTCGCCAGCGCGTCCGACGAGTCCTGCGACAAGCAGGGCAGGGTCACGGTTCCGCCGCACCTGCGCCAATACGCGGGCCTGGACCGCGATTGCGTGGTCATCGGCGCAAACACACGCCTGGAGATCTGGGACGCCGCCGCGTGGTCCGAATACGAGGCCGAACAGGAGCAGGTGTTCTCGCAACTCTCAGAGGAGGTGCTGCCCGGGGTGCTCTGAGCGAGGCGGCCTCCGCCCGCGCGAGGGTACTGAGTCCATGCAATACCGGGACCGGTAGCGGTCTCCGGAGACGGTCACACGAGCTGGCGCGACTTCCCCGGTGCCAGGTCGTGAGCGTACGCCCACCGAAAGGTGGACAATAGCGCCCGTGTCCGGAGGCCTGCCGGTATCCCGGTCGGCCACGCGAAAGGACACCGTGGGGCGTGCCCAGTGCGTTCCACGGACTCAGGGGGAGACCGCGAGAGCGTGGAGGAACGGCACCGCATGGGGGACCAACGGCAGCACGAGCAGTCCAACGGGGACGACTCGCCCGACCAGAGCCAGACCGAACAGAGCCAGGCCGAAACGGACCCCCGTCACGTACCGGTCATGCTCGACCGGATCGTGGAGCTGCTCGCCCCGGCACTCAGCCACCCCGGGGCGGTGCTCATCGACGGCACACTCGGCCTGGGCGGACACTCCGAGGCGCTGCTCAAGGCCTGCCCGAGCATGCGCCTGGTCGGAGTGGACCGCGACACCACCGCCTTGGAGCGCAGTGCCAAGCGCCTGGCCCCCTACGCCGACCGCACGCACTTCGTGCATGCCCTCTACTCCGACATCCCCCGCGCCCTCGACGAGGCCGGAGTGAAGGAGGCCGACGCGATCCTGCTCGACCTCGGCGTCTCGTCGCCGCAGCTGGACGAGACCGACCGCGGTTTCGCCTACGCGCACGACGCGCCACTCGATATGCGCATGGACCGCACCCAAGCGCTCAGCGCGGAAGAGGTCGTCAACGACTACTCCGTCGCCGAACTCACCAGGGTCCTCGGCAAGTACGGGGAGGAGAAGTTCGCCTCACGCGTGGCCAAGGCGATCGACCGCCGCCGCGCGAAGGGGCGCATCGACTCCACCCGCGAACTGGCCGAACTGGTCCGCGACGCCATTCCCGCGGCCACGCGGCGCACCGGTGGCCACCCCGCCAAGCGCACCTTCCAGGGCCTGCGCATCGAGGTCAACGCCGAACTCGCCATCCTCCAGGAGACGCTGCCGGCGGCCCTCTCGCGGCTCGGCGTCGGCGGCCGCATCGCCGTGCTCTCCTACCACTCACTCGAAGACCGGATCACCAAGAAGTCCCTCGTGGCCCTGGCGAAGGACACCACGCCCGCTGACCTTCCGGTCCCCCTCCCGGACCGCCAACCGGAACTCCGGCTCCTCACCAGGGGCTCGGAACTCCCCACGGACGAAGAGAACGAACGCAACCCGCGCGCGCAGTCGGCACGTCTCAGGGCGGCCGAACGGGTGCGCTGGCCGTCGCGGCAGTAGGGAGAGCTGATGGGTACGAAGACGGACACGCACCGCACCGCGAAGGGGCGGAGCACGACCACCAGTCGCACGGGCACCAAGGCGCGTCCAGCAGCGCCCAAACGGCCCACCCGCCCAGCGGCGACGACGCGCACCACCCGCCCCGGCGGCACCGGTCCCGCGCCGAAGATCCCCTTCGTCCTGCTCATCCTGTGCCTGCTCGGCGGTGCTCTGGTGGCGCTCTTGGTCCTGCGCAGCGTTGTGGCTCAGGAGGCCTACGCCATCACCAGTCTCCAGTCCGAGAACCGTGAGCTGTCCTACGTGGAGCAGCAGCTGGAGCGCAACGTGTCCCAGTTGGAGACCTCGGAGCGCATCGCCGAGGAGGCCGAGGAGATGGGAATGGAACAGGGCGAGGCCCCGCGCTTCCTCGACCTGGACAACGGTGAGATCACCGGGGACACAGGGAGCAGTGAGTGAGCAACCCCCGGGACCGACGCCCCCGCGACCCCCGCAGACCCGGAGCGTCCGGCCGTTCCGGGTCCCGGCCGAGCAAGCGCCCGGAACGCGAGCCGCGGCGCCCTGCCGGAGGCGCGCGCGGCCGCTCCGCCGGCACCCGCTCCTCCGGCAGTGCCCAGGGACGTCCGGCACGCGAGGTACGGAGGGGCGGTGAACGGCCCAGGCGCAAGAGCCCGGCCCCGCCGCCTCCGCCCCCGATGCTGCGCCGTACCTTCCGTGCGGGTAACCCGCGCAAGCGGATCAAGATCGGCGGGATCATCATCGTCGTGATCATGGTGCTCTTCGCCGGGCGGCTGACCCAGATCCAGGGCATCGAGGCCGAAACCTACGCGGAGGCCGCGGCCGACCTGCGGATGCAGACCATCGACATCCCCACTCTGCGCGGCCAGATCACCGACGCCGACGGCAACCCCTTCGCCCTGTCGACGGAGGTCCGTACCGTCTTCGTGGACCCCGCGGAGGTCGAGGAGGAGGAGCGTGACGAACTCGTGGACGAGCTCGTCACCCGTTTCGACCTGGACGAGGACGAGGTCGCGGCCCAGGTCGACGCCGCGCCCAGCCGCTACCAGGTGGTGGCCACCCAGGTCGCGCCGTCCGACTGGCAGGAGTTGCAGGACCTTGGCCTGTCCGGGGTGGGTGCCGACGTCGACTACGAGCGCGTCTACCCCGAGGACACCGGAGCCGCCGACCTGGTGGGTTTCGTGGGTGCGGAGGGCCACGGCCTCGAGGGCCTGGAGGGGTACCTGGACGAGACCCTCGGGGGTGAGGCGGGCAAGCGCCAGGTCGAGGTCGGCAGTGACGGCACCCAGATCCCCATGGCCGGCGGTCTGGTGCGCGAACCCGAGCCGGGCCAGGACGTGCGCCTGACTCTGGACCGCGACCTCCAGTGGTACGTCCAGCAGGCGCTGGCCGAACGGGTGGAGGAGCTGGAGGCCGAGGGCGGCAGCGCCATCGTCACCAACCGGGACCACGAGATCCTCGCGATGGCGGACTACCCGTCGTACTCGCAGAACGACATCTCAGAGACCGGACCCGAGGAGTGGTCCAACGGTGCGGTGGCCGAGACCTTCGAACCCGGCAGTACGAACAAGGTGATCACCGCCGCGGCCGCGCTGGAGGAGGGCGAGACCACGCCGGACACCGTCTACACGGTGCCCTACGCCCTCCAGTACTACGACCAGACCTTCCGCAACGCCAGCAACGACGGGACCCAGAGGCTCACCACCAACGGCATCATGGCCCAGTCCAGCAACGTCGGCACGATCAAGATGGCCGACCAGGTGCAGGCCGGTGTGCTGCACTCCTACATGGAGGACTTCGGGCTCGGGCAGCCGTCCGGCCTGGCACTGCCCGGGGAGGAGGCCGGTGTGCTCACCGACCCCGACGACTGGTGGGGGACCCAGCTGCCGTCGGTGTCCATCGGCCACGGCCTCTCCGTGAACGCCACCCAGATGGCGTCGGTCTACGCCACCATCGCCAACGACGGCGTCCGGGTCCAGCCCCAGCTCGTGGCCGGGACGGTCGACAGCGACGGGGAGTTCAACCCCGCCGAAGAGGCCGAACGTACCCGCGTGATCAGCGAGGAGACGGCAGAGGACCTGTCCCTGATGCTGGAGGCCGTCACCAGCGACGAGGGTACCGCCCCGCAGGCCCGGATCGACGGTTACCGGGTCGCGGGCAAGACCGGTACCGCCAACCGGATGAACCCGGAGACGGGCGGCTACGACGACGGCGGGTACACGGCGACCTTCGCCGGTTTCGCTCCGGCCGACGACCCGGAACTGGTGGTCCAAGTGGTCCTGCACAATCCGCAGGACACCTACTACGGCGGTGAGGCGGCCGGCCCGGTGTTCAACGACATCATGTCCTTCGCCCTCAAGACCATGCAGGTCCCGCCGTCGGATTCCGACGCCCCGGCCATCCGCCTGTTCGAGGACGAGGACGAGGACGAGGAGGACGCCGGCTAGAGCCGCGCCGACGGCTGGGCCGGAGCGTGCTCAGCGCGGTACCGAGTCGACACCGGCGCGGATGGCGCGCACGTGTTCGGGGCCGGTGCGGCAGCAGCCGCCCACGAACACCGCGCCGTCCGCGCACCACGCGGTGGCCGCCGACCCGAACCCCTCCGGGTCCCCGCTGCCGGTCCAGCGCCCGTTCCGGGCGTCCCAGAGCTCACCCGAATTGGGGTAGGCGACCGAGGGCAGCCCCGCCGCCGCCACCTCCCGCAGGAGCGGCGGCACGTTCCGGGGCGGCACGCAGTTCACCCCCACCGCGACCAGGAGCCCGCGGTCGTACAGCGGCGCAAGCTCCGCCGCCACGTCCCGCAGGGGTGTGCCGTCGCTGATCCGCTCTCCGTCGGCGCAGGAGAAGCTGAACCACGCCCGTGCCCCCGGGGTGTCCGACAGCAGCCGGGCCAGTGCCCGGGCCTCGGCCAGCGACGGCAGTGTCTCGCAGGCCACCAGGTCCGCCCCGGCATCCGTCAGGACCCGCCAGCGTTCCCGGTGCCAGGAGTACAGCTCGTCCTCATCCAGGTCATAGGCGCCGGTGTACTCGGAACCGTCCGCCAGGGCCGCGCCGTACGGGCCCACTCCGGCCGCCACCAGGCCGGAGCCGAACGCGTCCCGCTCCGCCCGCGCTAACTCCACGGACCCGGCGATCAGGCCTCGGGCCTCACCCGGAGGGATGCCGTGCCCGCCGAACGCGCCCACGCTCGCCTGGTACCCGGCCGCGATCGCCACGTCCGCGCCCGCCTCGAAGTAGTCCCGGTGCACCCGCGCGATCAGTTCGGGCGCTTCGGCCAACAGCCGGGCCGACCACAGCCCGCCGCCGAGGTCGCACCCGTACGACTCCAGACGGGTGGCCAGGCCACCGTCGAGCACCAGCGGACGCTCACCCATCAAGAACCCTCCTCGGATAAGGATGATCTTCCCCCCGCCCTCCATCCTCGGCGCTCGCGGATGGAGCTGGGGCAAGGTCATCGCGGGTGGAGGAGCGTAACCTGGTGGCAGGACCCGAAGGGCGAATGACCCGAGAACGCAGCGCGGAAATTACCGACAGGTCCTCCACACCCGTTAACCTCCACACGTGCCACCGGTAATGCGACCTGAACACACCAAACTCCGTCCACTGTCCGCCCTCGCAGAGTTGCTCGGGCCGGACACCACACTTCTGCGCCCGGACCTCAGTGCGGACCGCCCAGCCGAGATGCCCGGCCGGGAGGTGCACGTCCGCGGCATGACCCACGATTCCCGCAAGGTGCGCCAGGGAGACCTGTACGCGGCCCTGCCCGGTACCCGCGCGCACGGCGCCGACTTCGCGAACCAAGTGGTCGAGGCGGGGGCCGCGGCGATCATCACCGACACCGCGGGCGCCGACCGCTCCGCCGCCACCGGCCTGCCCGTCGTGGTCGTGCCCGACGTGCGAGCCGCGCTTGGCACCGCGGCGGCCTGGGTCTACGACGACCCCGCCCGGGAGCTGCTCCTGGTCGGTACCACAGGCACCAGCGGCAAGACCACGATCAGCTACCTGATCGAGTCCGGTATGCGCCAGGCCGGGATGAGCACCGGCCTGATCGGGACCGTGGAGATGCGGGTGGGCGACGAGCGCGTCACCTCCTCCTTGACCACACCCGAGGCCACCGACCTGCACGGCCTGTTCGCGGTCATGCGCGAGCGCGGGGTCGCAGCCGCGGCCATGGAGGTCTCCAGCCACGCCCTGGCCCTGGGGCGCGTCGGTGGGACGCGCTACGACGTCGCGGTCTTCACGAACCTGTCGCAGGACCACCTGGACTTCCACTCGGACCTGCGCGACTACTTCGACACCAAGGCGCGCCTGTTCACTCCCGAGTACTGCGACATCGCCGTGATCAACACGGACGACCGCTTCGGCCGGGCGCTCCTGGACATGGTCGAGGCACGCGGCGAGGTGCCGATCACCACCTTCGCCGTGGAGGGCGGTTCGGACGCCGGGCCGGGGAACGCCATGGCGGCGGACTGGACGGCCGTTGACGTCCATCTGGGAGCCACCGGGAGCACCTTCCGTATCGTCGGCCCAGGCGGCATGGAGGCCAAGGCCTCCGTGGCCCTGCCCGGTCCGTTCAACGTCTCCAACGCGATGGCCGCCATCGTCGGCCTGGTCGAGGCCGGGCTGCCGCTGGAGACCGCCATCGCCGGGGTGGCCGTGGCACCGGGTGTTCCGGGCCGGATGGAGCAGGTCGAGGCATCCGCGTCCGCTGGGTTCCAGGACTTCACCGCCCTGGTCGACTACTCGCACAAACCCGGGGCCATCGAGGCCGTACTGGGCGCGCTGCGGGCCACCACCGACGGCCGGGTCACCATGGTCCTCGGCTGCGGCGGCGACCGCGACCGGGCCAAACGACCGCTCATGGGCGAAGCTGCGGCGCGTCTGGCCGACCAGCTGATCATCACCAACGACAACCCGCGCACCGAGGACCCCGTCGCCATCGCCACCGCGATGCTGGAGGGCGTGTCCAAAGTCCCCGAGGACCAGCGGGCCCGGGTCACCGTGGAGTTCGACCGCGCCGAAGCCATCGGGCTGGGTGTGCACCGAACCGGCCCGGGAGACGTGGTGGTGGTCGCGGGCAAGGGCCACGAGACCGGCCAGTACGTCAAGGGGGAGGTGCTGCCCTTCGACGACCGCGAGATCCTGCGGGCGGCCATAGAGGACGCACTGCGCAACCGCGCCAGCGAACGGCTCGGCAGCGCCCTCCAGAACGTGCACCGGCCGCCGGACGATCGGTGAGCCCGCGAGACTCCGGGGGACACGCCCCGGGATTTCCACCCGACCGGGACACGGCCCCGCGCCGTGTCCCCGCTACCCGCACGCCGTTGACGTGCGCGGAACGTGAGTGATGCGACCGATAGCGGTCACGAAGTGGCGCATATTGCTTCACACGGGGCCCCGCCGGGACCCCAGACACCCCAACATGTTCTAAGGTAGGTCCGGCAATCGCAGCCTGACACGTGCCGCCCACGGTGGCGCCCACGGCACGGTGCAGGCCGAAACCGTGGGGAAGCCCGGCGCGGCACCGCGCGCACGGTTATCCGCGGTGCCATCCCCTGACCCGAACCCGAGGCCGGGTGGCCAATGCCCCTGGGGCGTCGTGAGCCGGGCCCGACATGAGGAGTGGATTTGATCGCGCTCACGCTCGATCGGATCGCTGAGATCACCCAAACCGCCCTTGGCGGATCAGCGCGCCCCGACGCCGTCATCGACGGTCCCGTCGTCATCGACTCACGACAGGTGGCGCCAGGAGCGCTCTTCGTCGCGCTGAGCGGTGAACGGGTCGACGGACACGACTTCACCGGAGCGGCCGTGGCCGCGGGCGCGGTGGCGGTCCTGGCATCGCGGCCCGTGGACGCCCCCCACCTTCTGGTGGACGGTGGCGACGACGAGGTTGTCGAGGCCTTGGCCCGGCTGGCCCGCCACGTGGCCCGGGAACTCAGCGACCCGGCGCGCGAGGCGGCCACGACCGAGGTCGTGGGGGTCACCGGCTCCTCCGGGAAGACCACCACCAAGGACCTCGTCGCGCAGGTCGTCGGACGCATGGGACCCACCGTGGCCCCGGCCGGATCGTTCAACAACGAGATCGGCCACCCGCTCACGGTGCTGCGGTCGCACACCGGCACCAAACACCTGGTGCTGGAGGTCGCGGCCCGCGGTATCGGACACATCGCCCACCTGTGCCGCGTCGCCCCGCCCCGGATCGGCGTGGTCCTCAACGTGGGCAGCGCGCACATGGGTGAGTTCGGCGACCGAGACGCCATCTCCCAGGCCAAGGGAGAGCTCGTCGAGGCCCTTCCCGCCGGAACCGACCGTCGTGGCGCGGGCGGCGTGGCCGTCCTCAACGCCGACGACCCGCGGGTACGCGCGATGGCGTCCCGCACCGAGGCCCGTGTGGTCCTCTACGGCACGGCTGAGGAAGCCCGGGTGCGCGCCACCGACGTGCGCCTGGAGGCCGACGGCGCTCCGTCCTTCACACTGAACCTGCGCGGCCGCACGGCCCGGGTCAGGCTCGGACTGGTCGGCGCCCACCAGGTCAGCAACGCGCTGGCAACCGCGGCCGTCGCCGACGACCTCGGCATGGACATCGAAGACATCGCCGCGGCCCTTGGCGCGGCCACCCCGGTCAGCCGTTGGCGCATGGAGGTCACCGAACACGACGGTGTCACCCTCGTCAACGACGCCTACAACGCCAACCCCGAGTCGATGCGGGCGGCACTGACCACCCTGGGCGCGCTCGCCCGGGACCGCCGGTCCATCGCCGTGCTCGCCCACATGGCGGAGCTCGGCGATGACGGCCACGCCGAGCACGAGAGAGTGGGTGAGCTGGCCGCCGAGACCGGCCCGGCCCACCTGGTCGTGGTCGGCTCGGCGGCCGAAGGGATCGCCGTCGGCGCCGAACGCGCCGCTCAGCAAGGGCGGTGGAACGGTGAGAGCATCCGGGTTCCCGACGCGGAGGCGGCAGCCGACGCGGTGCGCGAACGGATGCGCACAGGAGACGTCGTCATTGTGAAGGGATCGCGCGTGGCTGCGCTCGAAAGGGTTATCGACCTCATCACCAAGGGTGATGTCCAGTGATCGGCATTACCGTAGCGGCGGCACTGTCACTCATCGTGTCCATGCTGTCCATGCGGCCCCTGATCAAGCTCCTGTACCGGTTCAAGTTCGGCCAGGAAGTCCGCGACGACGGACCCGAGGGCCACAAGACCAAGCAGGGCACCCCCACCATGGGCGGCATCGTCGTCATCCTCGGTGCGGTCATCGGCTACTTCGGTTCGCACCTGGCCCTGTGGACCACCCCCACGGCCTCCGGCCTGCTGGTGATGTTCCTGTTCGTCGGTATGGGCGCCGTCGGCTTCCTGGACGACTTCATCAAGATCTACAAGCGCCGCAGCCTGGGTCTGCGCAGCGGCGCGAAGATGGTCGGCCAGGCGGTGGTCGGCGTCGGCTTCGCCTACGGCGTCACCATGTTCCCCAACGGGTACGGCTACACCCCGGCCGCGCCCCAGCTGTCCTTCCTCCGCGACTTCGGGCCGCCGCTGATGATCGGCGTGTTCGTCATCTGGGCGCTGTTCCTCATCGTCGGCTTCTCCAACGCCGTGAACCTGACCGACGGCCTGGACGGTCTGGCCACCGGCGCGGTCATCCTCTCCTTGGCCGCCTACGTCATCATCGGCAACTGGCAGCTGCGACAGTCCTGCGTGGAAGCGCTGACCGCCAACTGCTACACGGTCCGGGACCCTCTGGACCTGGCCGTGGTGGCCTCAGCCGTACTCGGGTCGTGCCTCGGCTTCCTCTGGTACAACGCCCCGCCCGCCAAGATCTTCATGGGCGACACCGGCTCCCTGGCCCTCGGCGGCCTCATCGTGGGCCTGGCCATCACTACCCGCACCCAGCTCCTGCTGCTGCTCATCGGTGGTCTGTTCGTCATCATCACCATGTCCGTGATGATCCAGATCACCTCGTTCCGCCTCACCGGCAAACGGGTGTTCCGCATGGCTCCGCTCCAGCACCACTTCGAACTCAAGGGCTGGGCGGAGACCACGATCGTGATCCGGTTCTGGATCATCCAGGGCCTGTTCATGGCGGTGGCGATCGGACTCTTCTACCTGGAATGGATGCCAAGCTAGAAGCATGCCGCACCACCGTCACTCCACCTCCGCAGCTCCCGCTTCCACCGAGGGCGACAACCCCTTCGCGGGCGCGCGGGTCTGCGTCGCCGGCCTGGGCGTCTCCGGTCCTCCCGTCGCCGGGGCCCTCCTGTCCCGGGGCGCCCGCGTGGTCGTCGTCGACGGCCGCGACGACGACGTCACCCGCCCGGTGGCTGCTGCGCTGAGCGAGGCCGGAGCCGAGGTCGTCCTGGGTTCCGACACACTGCCCGAGGGCTGCGACCTGGTCGTCACCTCGCCCGGCTGGCGCCCCGACTCCCCACTCCTCGTCAGCGCGGCGGCGGCCGGGATCGAGGTCATCGGGGACGTGGAGCTGGCATGGCGGCTCAAACCCGCCGACCAGGTGTGGCTCGCCATCACCGGGACCAACGGCAAGACCACCACCGTGCGCATGCTGGAGGCGATGCTGCGCGCGGACGGCCGTGACGCGCTCGCGGTCGGCAACGTCGGCACCCCCGTCGTGGCGGCGGTCCTGCCCGACGACGACGGCCACGTGCACGACATCCTCGCCGTGGAGCTGTCGAGCTTCCAGCTGCACTGGTCCAACAGCGTCCGCCCGCACGCAGCCACGGTCCTCAACATCGCCGCCGACCACCTGGACTGGCACGGCGGGCTGGAGCCCTACGCCAGGGCCAAGGGCAGGGTGTTCGCCCGGGGCACCATCCGGGTGGCCAACACCGCCGACGCCTGGTCGGTGCGCCTGGCCGAGGAAGAGGGCGACCCCCACACCCCCTTGGTCGGCCTTCGCCTGGACACCCCCAAGGCCGGTGAGCTCGGTGTGGTCGAGGAGCTGCTCGTCGACCGGGCCTTCGTCGCCGAGCCGCACAGGAGCACCGAGGAGCTCGCCGGACTCGCGGACGTGCGCCCGGCCGCGCCGCACAACGTCGCCAACGCCTTGGCCGCGGCCGCCCTGGCCCGTTCGGTCGGGGTCGCACCGAAGGCGGTACGCGCCGGCCTGGCCGCGTTCGAGCCCGAGCCCCACCGCATCGCGCACGTGGCCGCGGTCGGCGGTGTCGACTACGTCGACGACTCCAAGGCCACCAACCCGCACGCCGCCGCCGCGTCGCTCAACGCCTACCCCTCGGTGGTGTGGATTGCCGGCGGCCTCCTCAAGGGCGCCGAGGTCGACCAGCTGGTCGTCGGCGCCGCCGAGCGCCTGCGCGGCGCCGCGCTGATCGGCGCCGCCCGGGAGCGGATCCGCGAAGCCCTGGCCGAGCACGCCCCGGACGTGCCCGTAATCGAGGTGGAGGGCCCCGCCGCGGACGCGCCGCCCGAGCACACGGTCATGGACGCGGTGGTCGCCCGGGCCGCAGCCCTCGCCCAGGAGGGCGACACGGTGCTGCTGGCCCCCGCGGCCGCCTCGATGGACATGTTCACCAACTATCCCGAGCGCGGCCGCTACTTCACCGAGGCGGTCCACCGACTCCGCTGAGTAACCTTCCTCCGCCCCTCAGTTACGCCACGTGTGCGGGCGGCTTCGAATGTGCGCAGACACACCCGACCGGGGTGCCAAAGATGGCCAACACGCGGGAAATGTCCACGGTTCCCAACCCGCCGGTACGCAAGTATTGAGGCGCGAATCGTGCGGAGGGTGTGGATGGCGGCGACGACAACGGTGCCCCGGGTGGCCCGTACCCGGGAGCGCGCGGCGTCCGGTGGGCGCGAACGTGCGGTCTGGCGCGAGTGGGCCAGGTCCTTGGACCGCCCGCTCACGTCGTACTACCTGATCCTCAGTACCGGCGTGATGCTCATCGCGCTGGGTCTGGTCATGGTGCTGTCCTCGACGATGGTGAACTCCATCACCGAGACCGGATCCGCCTTCTCCATGTTCCAGCGCCAGCTGGCGTCGGCGATGGTCGGGCTGCCGCTCATGGTGATCGCCTCGCAGCTGCCCCTGTGGATCTACCGCATGGTCGGCTACCCGGCGATGATCCTGTCGGTGGCCCTGCTCCTGTTGACCGCCTTCCAAGGCACTGAGGTCAACGGCGCGATCCGCTGGCTGGAGATCGGCGGCCTGCTCATCCAGCCGTCCGAGCCCGCCAAACTCGCCTTCGCGCTGTGGGGCGCCAACATCCTCGCCCGCAAGGAGGAGTTGAAGGAACTCACCGAGTGGCGGCACCTGCTCATCCCGCTGCTACCCGGCTGCGGCCTGCTCACGCTGCTCGTGCTCCTGGGGTCGGACCTGTCCACCACCCTGGTGCTGCTGCTCATCTTCCTGAGCCTGCTCTGGGTCGTGGGCGCGCCGGGCAAGCTCTTCGTCGGCATGTTCGGCCTGGTCCTGAGCCTCGCGGCGATCGTCATCGCCATCGAGCCCTTCCGGATCACCCGGATCACGGCCTTCCTCGACCCGGGCGCGGACCCCGCCGACTCCGGCTTCCAGTCCCTGCACGGCCTCTACGCTCTGGGGACCGGTGGGATCTTCGGGGTCGGTATCGGCGCCAGCCGGGAGAAGTGGGGTTTCCTGCCCTTCGCCGAGTCCGACTTCATCTTCGCCATCATCGGCGAGGAGTTCGGTCTCATCGGCACCCTGCTGGTGATCGGCCTCTTCGGTCTGCTCGGCTACGCGGGACTGCGCGTGGCCTTCCGCGTCAAGGACCCGTTCTCGCGGCTGGCCGCCTTCGCCATCGTGACCTGGATCATCGGCCAGTCGATGATCAACATCGCCGCCGTCATCGGTCTGGTCCCCGTCACGGGGATCCCGCTTCCGCTGGTCTCCTATGGTGGTTCCGCGCTCATTCCGACCATGATCGGCCTCGGTGTGCTGCTCGCCATCGCGCGGAACGAACCCCAGGCACAGAAGGCCCTGGCCGCCCGGGGTCCCAGTTGGGTCCAAAGGGCTCTAAGCTGGCTTGGTCTGGAGAACATCACCGGGTCCGTACGGAACCGGGGCGGCCCCTCGGCCTCCAAGCGCACCACCACGCCGCGCGCCCCGCGCACATCGGAGGATCGCGGCACCAAGACAACGGCCAAGAACAAGAGCGGACCGGTCCCGGCGGGTGACCGGCCAAGGAGGAAAAGGCGACGATGAGGGTAGCCCTAGCCGGAGGCGGCACGGCCGGGCATATCGAGCCCGCACTCTCCCTAGCGGACGCACTGCGGCGTATTGCCCCCAACACGGAGATCCTCTGCCTGGGCACGGAGCGGGGCCTGGAGACCCGGCTCGTTCCCATGCGCGGTTACGAACTGGGCCTGATCCCCGCGGTTCCGCTGCCGCGTCGGATCACCCCGAAGCTGCTCACGGTCCCCGGAAAGCTCGCGGGTGCGCTCAGCGCCGCAGGTGAGCAACTGGACAAGCTCCAGGCCGACGTCATCGTCGGCTTCGGCGGCTATGTGGCCACCCCCGGATACCTGGCGGCCCGGCGCCGCCGGATCCCCATCGTGGTGCACGAGGCCAACCCGCTCCCGGGCCTGGCCAACCGGCTCGGCGCGCGGCTCACCCCGCACGTGTACACCGGCCACCCGCACACCCAGATCCGCAACGGGCGCTTCATCGGTATTCCGCTGCGCCGTCAGATCACCTCGCTGGACCGGCTGGCCATGGGTGACAAGGCCCGTGCCTACTTCGGTCTACGTCCCGACCTGCCCACCCTGCTGATCTTCGGCGGGTCCCAGGGCGCCCAGCGCATCAACGAGACCGCGTTCAACGCTGCCGGTGCCTTCCGTGACGCGGGCGTCCAGGTGCTGCACGTCGTCGGCCCCAAGAACGCCGAGGAGCCGCAGGACCTCACCCAGGACGGCATCCCCTACGTGGCGGTGCCCTACGTGGACCGCATGGACATGGCCTACGCCGCCGCCGACGTCGCGATGTGCCGTTCCGGCGCGATGACCTGCGCCGAACTCACCGCCGTCGCTCTGCCCGGTGCCTTCGTGCCGCTGGCCATCGGCAACGGCGAACAGTCCCTCAACGCGGAGCCGATCGTCCAGGCGGGCGGCGGCCTGGTGGTCGACAACGCCGACATCTCGGTGGACTGGATCGCCAACCAGCTCATCCCGCTGCTCACCGACACCGACCGCGTGGTGGCCATGTCCGAGGCGGCCGCACGCATGGGCCGCCGCGACGCCGACGAGGAACTGGCCCGCGAGGTCATGGGGATCGCCCGCGGAGACAAACCGACACCGGACCTGCCGGTTCCGGACGACGAAGGCGACGACGCCTACTACGACGACGGGAAGGACGCACGATGAGCCTGGTCAAACCGACCGACCCGGTCCCCGTCGACGAGCTCGGACGCACCCACTTCATCGGTCTGGGTGGGGCCGGTATGTCCGGAATTGCCCGTGTGCTGCTGCAGTCGGGTGTCGAGATCTCGGGCAGTGACGCCCGCGACAGCGACACGCTCCGCGAACTGGAGGAGATGGGCGCCGAGGTGCACGTCGGCCACGCCGCCGAGAACCTGGGCAAGGCCGAGACCCTCGTGGTCTCCTCCGCCATCCGGGAGGACAACCCCGAACTCGCCGAGGCCCGTGCCCGTGGCATCCGTATCCTGCCCCGGGCCGCGGCTCTTGGCTCCCTGCTCCTGAACCGCCAGGGCATCGCGGTATCCGGTACCCACGGCAAGACCACCACGACCTCCATGGTCACCGTGGTCCTCCAGCACTTGGGCGTGGACCCCGGCTACGTGATCGGCGGCAAGCTGGTCACCACCGGCCTGGGCGCCGACGCCGGGCTCGGCGAGACCGTCGCGGTGGAGGCGGACGAGAGCGACGGGTCCTTCCTGATGCTCTCGCCCAAAATCGCCGTGGTCACCAACGTCGAGGCCGACCACCTGGACAACTACAGCGGCCTCGACGAGATCCACGCCAACTTCGCGGACTTCGTCGACCGTGTCGAGCGCACCCTGATCGTCGGCATCGACGACCCCGGTGCCCGTACCGTCGCCGAACTCGGTCGCGAGCGCGGCAAGAGGGTGGTCACCTACGGCGAGGCCGAGGACGCGGACTACCGGATCACCCGGATCCGTGCGCGCGGCTTCACCACCGAGTTCACCCTGGAAACCGCTCAGGGCGAGCCGATCGACGGCACCCTGGCCGTCCCGGGCCGCCACAACGTCCTCAACGCGGCGGCGGCCGTCGCGGTGGCCGACGAGCTCGGCCACGACTTGGACGTCGCGGTGGAGGGCATCGCCGACTTCGCCGGTGCCTCCCGCCGCTTCGAGCTCAAGGGCGAGGGCAACGGGGTGGGTGTCTACGACAGCTACGCACACCACCCCACCGAGATCGACGCTGACCTGCGCGCCACCCGTGCCGCGCTGAGGTCCTTCACCGAGGACGCGGACGGCGAGATCCCGGAGGGCAGGATCGTGGCCCTGTTCCAGCCGCACTTGTACAGCCGGACCCGCATCTTCGCCGAGGAGTTCGCGGCCGCGCTGAGCCTGGCGGACGAGGTCGTGGTGACGGAGATCTACGCGGCCCGCGAGGACCCCGAGCCCGGGGTCACCGGCGAGCTCATCACCTCCCGCGTGACCCATGACGGGGTCCAGTACGTGCCGGGCCGCGACGAGGCGGCGCGCCGGGCCGCGGAGCTGGCCAAACCCGGGGACATCGTGCTCACCATGGGCGCGGGCGATGTCACGGAGCTGGGCCCGCAGATCGTTGCAGTGCTGACGGAGGCGGCGGAAGGCACCGGAACCAACTAGGGAGTACACACGTGGACGCTGGCCAGGACAGGGCCGGGGCCGGGGCTCCGCAGGGGCGGGACCCGTGGAAGGTGACCTTCGCGGTACTGCTCGTCGTCTCACTGGTCTGTGTGGTCACCTGGGTGCTTCTCGGCTCCCGCCTGCTCGTCGTACGCGACGTCGCCGTCAGCGGTTTGGACCGGGTCCAGGAGGACGAGGTCGTGTCGGCCGTGGCCGTGGACACGGGTACCCCGTTGATTCGGGTGGACCTGGACCGCGGCCGCGAACGGGCCGAGAGCCTGGACCTGGTCGAGTCGGCGACGGTGACGCGCGGCTGGCCCGCGAGCCTCAACGTGGAGGTGGTCGAGCGGCGGCCACTCCTGTCCATTCGGGTGGGGGAGGAGTACCGCCTCGTCGACGGCGACGGGGTGCGTATCGAGGACTCGCAGACCCGGCCCGGCACGCACCCGCTGGTCAGGGTCACCGGGGAGATCGAGGGCAACGAGGCGGTCGGGGCTGCGGCGGACATCGTCGAGGAGGCCCCGGACTCCCTCATCGCCCAGATACAGCTCATCGACGCTACCGACACCGAAGCGATCACCGTCGAGCTGGGCGACGGTTCCGCCGTGGAGTGGGGTGACGCGTCCGGTTCCGGGGACAAGAGCGACGTCCTGCGCGTGCTGATGCGCGAGCACCCGCCGGAGGACGGGCGCGTCTACGACGTCGGGACCCCGGAACTGGCCATCGTCCAGTGAAGCGGCCCCAAGGAAGGGCCGGAGTCGGAACAGTCCGGGCAATGGGCCGCTATGGGGACAAGTGCATCCAGGACACATCGAATCGGCTCGCGTCGTGGACATTCCAGACGCGACGCGCCGAGTGTGCGCTTCGCTTCCTTGCGTTATACGCAGTTAGGCTGAAGTCGTCATCGGTTGCCCGTACCCGGCAGTCCGCTTACTGTCGGGGAGCACAACCACCGTCAACAACGTAGTAAAACACGCTTTTCGGGGTACGCAGGAACTGTTTCGCCCCGCTTCTCGGAGCGGGCCGCAAGCCGGACCGACAGGGTCGGGCCGGAAGCGGAAGGACGGTACCGGTGGCCCCGGGTCCCCGCAACCAGCAGCCTTGGGGTTCGCTGTCCGGGGTGACCCGAAACGCACTGTAGAACCGGATGCCGAACCGTCGGCGCACCCGCTGGCCACAGCCAGCGGACGCGGAGACGGGACGGCGCATGCGAGCGGAAAGGCCCCTCGTCGTGGCAGCACCGCAGAACTACCTCGCGGTCATCAAAGTCGTCGGCATCGGCGGCGGCGGTGTCAACGCCGTCAACCGAATGATCGAAGAGGGGCTCAAAGGCGTCGAGTTCATCGCGATCAATACTGACGCGCAAGCGCTGCTGATGAGCGACGCGGACGTCAAGCTCGACGTCGGCCGTGAGCTCACCCGTGGCCTTGGCGCGGGCGCCAACCCCGACGTCGGCCGGAAGGCCGCGGAAGACCACCGTGAGGAGATCGAGGAGGTCCTCAAGGGGGCCGACATGGTCTTCGTCACGGCCGGAGAGGGAGGCGGCACCGGGACCGGGGGAGCACCGGTCGTCGCCAACATCGCTCGTTCCCTCGGGGCTCTCACCATCGGCGTGGTCACCCGCCCCTTCGGCTTCGAGGGCAAGCGGCGGGCCACCCAGGCCGAGTCGGGAATCGCGATGCTCCGCGAGGAGGTCGACACCCTGATCGTGATCCCCAACGACCGACTGCTGTCCATCTCTGACCGGCAGGTCAGCGTCCTGGACGCCTTCAAGGCGGCCGACCAGGTCCTGCTCTCCGGTGTTCAGGGAATCACCGACCTGATCACCACACCGGGACTGATCAACCTGGACTTCGCCGATGTCAAGTCGGTCATGTCCGGGGCGGGATCGGCGTTGATGGGAATCGGATCCGCACGGGGAGACGACCGGGCCGTCGCGGCGGCGGAGCTGGCGATCTCCTCACCACTCCTGGAAGCCAGTATCGACGGGGCACACGGGGTGCTGCTGTCCATCCAGGGCGGTTCCGACCTCGGTCTCTTCGAGATCAACGAAGCGGCACAGCTGGTCGCCAACTCGGCCGCACCCGAAGCCAACATCATCTTCGGCGCCGTCATCGACGATGCCCTCGGCGATGAGGTGCGGGTCACCGTGATCGCGGCGGGCTTCGATGAGCCCGAGGTCACCGGCACCGTGGTGCGGGAGCACCAGTCCGTGGACCCTCCTGAGGCCGTCGCCCCCACGGCAGGCATCACGTCCGGTGAGGGGGGCCCGTCGGACAAGGCGGCGCCGTCCACCGAAGACGCGAGCGGGGCGCCGGCCACCAGCATGCCGTGGATCGCTCCGTCCCGCCCGTCCCAGCCCGCCCAGGAGGCACCGCGGCCCGCCATGCCGCCGGTGCAGCCGTCCGTCACTCCGGAGCCGGCCAGGCCGGAGCCCGAGCCTGCACCGGCTCCGCAGGCCGAAACGGCGCCTGAGGCGGAGCCGGCGCCGCAGGCCCAGGAGCACGCCGAACCGGAGCGGCCCGCCGTCGCGCCGGAACAGGCCCAGGGCAACGGTTACGCGGGCTCCCACCGGGTGGCCGAGCCGGCGGAGCGGGAGGTGCAGGCCGCTCAGCCTGAGGAGCCGTTCGCTTCGGAGCCGGAGGCCGAGCAGGAAGCACAGCCCAGCCACATCCACGCGGTCTCGGACTCCTCCGAGCGCCGCGGAGAGGTTCCCACGCCTCGGCGGCGCGTGATCTTCGACGACCCCGACGACCTCGACGTCCCGGAGTTCCTGAAGTAACTCTTCGCCGGAGCCCCGGTACCATCGACGTGTCAGCCGGTCCCGCCGCATCTCGCGGCGGGACCGTCGCTGCCCCCGGAGAAACCGTCGCTGCCCCCGGAGAAGCTGCCCCCGGAGGAAACGCCGACGGCTGTTTCCCCGCGTGGGCCGAGGGAAGGACCGCGTCGCGCCGATGGGCAACGTCATCGACCTGGGGCACGGAGTCCGTGCCGCCGTCACCGAACGCAAGGGCGGGGTGAGTCAGCCGCCGTACGACTCACTCAACCTGGGACTGGGGACGGGTGACACCCGTGAGAGGGTCCTGGCCAACCGCGCCCGCGCGGCGGAGGACTTCGGGTTCGACATCGGTCGGGTCGTGTGGATGAACCAGGTCCACAGCGCGGACGTGCTCGTGGCCACCGAACCCGGTGCCGTCGGCGCCTGCGACGGTGTCGTGACCACCCGCTCGGACCTGGTCCTCGCCTCGATGGCGGCGGACTGCCTGCCCGTCCTCGCCGCCGACGCCGGGGCAGGGGTGCTGGGCGCGGCCCACTCGGGCCGTCTGGGCACCGCGCACGGGGTGGCCGTCAACCTGGTCGACGCGATGCTCGCCCAGGGCGCCCGCCTTGCCTCGCTCAGCGTCTTCCTCGGCCCGACCATCTGCGGTCGCTGCTACGAGGTACCCCCCGAACTCCAGGCCGAGACGGCCGAGCACGCCCCCGAGGCGGCTTCCACCACCCGGCAGGGCACCACCGGGGTTGACATGCTCGCCGCGGTCACCGCCCAACTGCGCCGTTCAGGTGTAAGCGACATCACTACGGACGGGCGGTGCACACTGGAGAGCGACGAACTCTTCTCGCACCGGGGGCAAGCGCCCACTGGACGTTTCGCCTCCTTCCTCTGGCGCAACTGAGGTCCCTCCGGTCCCCGGAGCCTCAGAAGAATCCCAGAACCCGCCCCTGCCAGCCCCACCCGAAACTTCGCACCAATTCCGAAACCCCGGCCGCTCCGGCCGCATCCGGCCACTCAAGCCGCAGCAGTCAACAGAAGGAACTCCCGTGTCACACTCCGACCCCGCGCGCACCGAGCAGATCCGCGCCAACCTGGCGGCGACGCGGGCCAGGATCGACGCGGCCTGTGAGAAGGCCGACCGCGACCCCGCTGAGGTGTCGCTGGTCGCGGTGACCAAGACCTATCCGGCCAGCGATGTGCGTATTCTCGCCTCGCTCGGAGTCACCGACGTCGGGGAAAACCGTGACCAGGAGGCCGCGCCCAAGGCGGCGGAGACCGCTGACCTCGGTCTCACCTGGCACTTCGTCGGTCAGCTCCAGAGCAACAAGGCCAAGTCGGTCGCCACCTACGCGGACATAGTGCACTCGGTCGACCGGGCCAAGCTCGCCCGGGCCCTGGGAGACCGGGCGGCCGCGTCGGGGCGGCAGCTGAGCTGCCTGGTCCAGGTCAACCTGGACACCGATTCCCAGGCCGGGGTCATCGGCCCGCGCGGGGGAGTCGACCCGAGTGACGCTCTCGAACTCGCGGAGCGCATCGAGGAGCACGAGGCGCTCACCCTCGGCGGAGTGATGGCGGTGGCCCCCCTGGAGGGTGACCCTGATGACGCTTTCGCCCGACTCGACGAAGTGGCAGGGCGCATTCGGGATCGCTACCCTCGGGCCACAGTGATCTCCGCGGGGATGAGCGGAGACCTCGAAGCGGCCGTTGCGCGCGGCGCGACACACCTGCGCCTCGGTACGGCGTTGCTCGGCTCTCGGGGACCGATCGTGGGGTAATGTCCCCACATAGACCTTGGGGCCTGTCTGTGGCGTTCGCCCGAATGGACGAACAACCCGCCTACGCGGGGCACAGCGGCCGAAGACGAAGGAGTCGGCTGCGGTTGAGGCCGCGGGGACGACGGAGGGCATGAGATGGCCGGCGCGATGCGCAAGATGGCGGTCTACCTCGGCCTCGTGGAGGACGACCGTTACGATCACCGCTATGCGGACGAATATGATGAGTTCGACGATTTCGACGATGGCGTGGACGAACAGCGTGACCGCGACGCTGACACTCTGCGAGGCGAGGAAACACGGGGCGAGGCTGTGACGGACACCGGCGACTACCTGGGAACGGGTGAGCGACGCGGTGCTACCGCCACGACGGCCTCTGCTTCGATGGCCGACCTGGCTCGAATCACAACGCTCCATCCGCGCACCTACAACGAGGCGCGTACGATCGGAGAGCACTTCCGGGAAGGTACACCGGTGATCATGAACCTGACCGAGATGGTCGACAGCGACGCCAAGCGTCTCGTCGACTTCGCGGCTGGCCTGATCTTCGGTCTCCATGGCAGTATCGAACGCGTAACCAACAAGGTGTTCCTGCTGTCCCCGGCCAACGTCGAGGTGACCGCGGAAGACAAGGCGCGGATCGCCGAGCGAGGGTTCTTCAATCAGAGCTAGATCATCACATTTGTCCAGAGATTGGGTCGGGGAACGACCGTGAGTATGGTCCTGTCAGCGCTGTCACTTCTGCTGCAGCTGTTTGTCTTCGTGCTGATAGCGAGGGTGGTCCTGGAGATGGTGCAGTCCTTCTCCAGGACCTGGCGGCCCACCGGGTTCGTGCTTGTGCTCGCTGAGATCGTGTACACGATCACCGATCCGCCACTGAGGTTCCTGCGAAGGTTCATCAAGCCGATCCGGTTGGGGAGCATCGCACTCGATCTGAGTGTGCTGGTCCTCTTCTTCGGCATCATCATCCTGCAGAGTATTCTGGGGAGCTTGATGGTCAGCATGGGATAGAGGCGAGCCGGGGGGATCATGTGCCCCCTGGTTCCGATATGTGGTCTTGGTCATGATCTGGATTGCCGTAAGGTCACGATCAGGTAGCGTCCCTACGGACGGACTCCAAGCGCGCCAAGGAGACGAACATGCCGCTGACACCCGCCGATGTGCGGAACAAGCAGTTCAGCACTACCCGGCTTCGACCGGGGTACGACGAAGAAGAGGTCGACGCCTTTCTCGACGAGGTCGAGTCTGAGCTGGACCGACTGATCCAGGAGAACGAGGAACTGCGCGGCAAGCTCGCCGAGTGCCTCCGGGGCAAGGTCCCCAACGCGGGCATGCAGGACTTCCAGCAGCCCCAGGAGCAGCAGGCCCCCGAGGCCCCGCAGCAGATGGAGCAGATGCGGCCGGAGCCCGTCCAGGCACAGCAGCCTGTCGAGCAGCCGCAGCAGCCCCAGCCCCAGCCCCAGGCTCAGAGCCCGCAGGCCCAGATGGCCGCGATGACCGGGGGCAACCTGGCCATGGGCGGCGAGGAGAACATGGACACGGCCGCCCGTGTCCTGGCGCTCGCCCAGCAGACCGCCGACCAGGCGATCTCCGACGCCCGCCGCGAGGCGGACGAGACCCTCGGCCGCGCCCGCCACGAGTCCGAGGACATCCTCGGCAAGGCCCGCCGCCAGGCCGACCAGATCATCGGGGAGGCCCGCGCCCGCTCGGAGAACCTCGACCGTGACGCCCAGGAGCGCCACCGTCAGGTCATGGGCAGCCTGGTCCAGCAGCGTGAGGAGCTGGAGCACAAGGTCAACGGGCTCAAGGACTTCGAGCGCGAGTACCGCAGCCGCCTCAAGGACTACTTCGAGCGCCAGCTGCGTGAGCTCAACGAGGACGGCAAGACGGCTGAGCCCAACCCGAACACCACGGGCGGCTTCCAGACGATGGCCCCGCAGACCGGTGGCACCCCCGCTCTTCAGCAGCAGGGCCCCGGCGGTAACCCGTTCGGTCAGCCCGAGCCCGCTCAGCACGGGGGGTTCCACCCGGGCGAAGCTCCGCACGAGCGTCGCTGAACTCATCAAGCGGCATGCTGCTCCGAACAACTGAAGACTCCGGCTCAACACGTGTAAAGGCCCTGGTCGACCCGTGATCCTTAGCCTTCTCGCCACCGTGGCGGTGCTGGCGGCCATTGCCGCCATTGCTGCTGCCCTGGTGTTCGCTGAAACCCTGCTGGTGTACATCGGCCTGGGACTCGGCGGACTGAGCGTCCTTCTCCTGCTGGCCGCGATCATCCAGGGCCGGTTCGGCGAGGGCAGATCGGACACGGAACGGACGGACGGTTTGGGGAAGTCGTCCGTCCCCGTGCCAGCCGCCGCCACGGCGGTCGGCACGGTACCGGCACAAGAGCGGTGGGAGCCGGAGGAGTCTGGGCGCGCACCCGCACCGGCCGAAGAGCCGGTGCGGGACGCCGCTGTTTCGGAGCCCCTCGCTGACGGGCCCGAACCCGTCAGCGAGGACGAGAACGCAGCGGACGTAGAGGACCCGGAGAGCGAAGAGGATTCGGAGTTCGAGGTCCCCCGGTGGGAGACCCCAACCCTCGGGGACTGGCCGGAACCCGTTTTCGAGTCTGCGGCCCCGGACGAACCGGCCCCGGAAGCAGACGCCGATCCGGAACCCGAGACCGGTCCGGAGGCCGAAGCGGGAGCCGCCCCTGAACCGGCGACCGGCCCGGATCCGTACGCTGCCGAGGAGCCGGAGACCCAAGCGGAGCCCGGCGAGGAGCCGGAGGCCGGGGTCGAGGAGTCCGAAGAGGCGCCCGCGGAGAGCGACGAAGACACCCCGGTAGCGGCCGAAGAGGCCGAGACCGGCGAGGGCGATACCGTCGAGCACCCCGAAGAGGAGCCCGTGGAGGAGCCGGTCGAGGCTCCGGCCGCGGAGTCCGAAGCCTTCGACGAATCCGAGGACGAGCCGGACGAGTCTGAAGCGGACGCCGAGGAAACCGCCGACGAGGTCGATGAGGAAACCCCGCAGGATACGGCGGATCCCGCAGAGGAGCTCGAAGACGCTCCGGATGAGGCGGAGGCCGCCGATGAGGCGGATGTGGCCGATGAGCCTGTCGGGGAAGGGCCCGAGGGGCCTGAGGAGCCGGACGAGCCCGACGAGCCCGAAGCTCCCGAAGAGGCTGTGGAAGACTCGGAAGAGCAGGAAGTAGCCGGGGCGGCTGACGAGGCTGACCAGGAGGAGGCCCCGGACCTGGCCTTCGCCGAGATCCTCGATGGGGGATCCGAGGCTGCGGCCGAGGCGGGGATTGACCCCGAATCCGAGCCAGAGCCGGAGCGGGACGTCCCGGCCGCGGGTGCGGAACCCCAGGAAACACGGTCCGAGGACACGGACCCCGAAGACGTGGACGCTGAGGAGACAGCGGTCTTCACCCGCGACTAGGGCGTGTTCGGTGGATGCTGCCCGTCGCGAAGGTGCTGCGCCGTAGGCGTCCGTTGAGGGGTGGTGGCGGGCGACGGGCGGGCGTATCCAGTGGTGCTGGCACAAGGCCGAAGGAGGAGTTCCCCTGCTGTGCACTGCCTCGCAAGCTCGGCAGCATCGCACAGCGGGGGCCCGACCGGGTTCGGCTGTCGACTGAGAGATGCGCAGTGACAGTGCCGCTGGGGCGACGCGCAGCAGGGTATGTGTCCGCCGAACATGCCCTAGCCGGACGCACCATCATGAGCCGGGGGCGCCGCCGATGTGACGGCAGCACCCCCGCTCGGCACCGCGGATCAGGCCCGGCGGAAGGCGAACGCCACCCCGAACTCCGCCGACTCGGCGGAGTGCGGGGCGTCCTCGCCCGTACCGGCCACGAAGGCGTCGGCGAGGACCTCGCCAGCGATCATCTGACCGTGATCGGCCAGGGCCTGCCGGACGGACTCGTCCTCGGCGGTCCACCACACGTGGATGCGGTCCGACACGTCCAGCCCGCTGTTCTTACGGGCCTCCTGGAGCATCCGGACCATCTCGCGGGCGAGACCGGCGCGGCGCAGCTCCGGGGTGAGGTCCAGGTCCAGGGCGACCGTCTCACCGGTCTCCGAGGCCACCGCCCAGCCCTCCCGGGGCTGCTCGGTGACGAGGACCTCGTCGGCGCTCACGTCGACCGCCTCGTCCTCGACCCGCACCTGCGTCCAGCCGGTCTCGCGGACCTGCTCGACCAATGCGGCCGGATCTGCGGCCTGGATGGCCTTGGCCACCAGCGGCGTGCGCTTGGCGAACCGCTTGCCCAGAGCGCGGAAGTTCGGCTTGACCACGTAGTCCACGAGGTCGCCGCCCACCGACGACAGGGCGTCCAGACGGAGCACGTTGAGTTCGTCGGACACCTGGTTGCGCAGCTGCTCCGGCAGGTCGGCGAAACCCTGGGCGCCCACCAGCGCACGGCCCAGCGGCTGCCGGGTACGCATCGCCGAGTCCACTCGGGCGGACCGGCCCAGCTCCACCAGGCGGCGGGTCAGCGCCATGTTCTTCGACAGCTCGGGGTCGATCAGGTCCTCGCGCGCCTCCGGCCACGGCGCCAGGTGCACCGAGTCCGCGGACTCCGGGCGGCGCAGCGCCGACCACACGTGGTCGGTCAGGAACGGCACGATCGGCGCCATCAGCAGCGTGACGGTCTCCAGCGCCTCGAAGAGGGTCGCGAACGCCGAAGCGCCCTCGGGGGTCTCGGCCCCGCCCCAGAACCGGCGGCGGGATCGGCGCACGTACCAGTTGGAGACGTCGTCGACGAAGGCGGTCAGGCGGCGCCCGGCACCGGTGGTGTCGAAGTTGTCCATGGCGTCGGTGACGTCGCGGACGACCTCGTTGAGCTCGGACAGCAGCCACCGGTCCAGCATCGGACGGTCCTGCGGCGCCGGGGCCTCGGCCAGCTTGGAGTGGTCCCAGCCCGCACCGGCGTTGGCGTACAGCGTGAAGAAGGAGACGGTGCTGTAGTAGGTCAGCAGCACCTTCCGGACGATCTCCTCCAGCACACTGTGGCCGACCCGGCGGGCGTTCCACGGGGAGCCGCTGGCCAGCATGAACCAGCGCAGAGCGTCGGCGCCGTGCTGATCCATGACCGGGATGGGCTCCATGACGTTGCCGACGTGCTTGCTCATCTTGCGGCCGTCCTCGGCGAGGATGTGGCCGAGCACGACCACGTTCTCGAACGAGTTCCGGCCGAACACCAAGGTGCTCACCGCCAGCAGCGAGTAGAACCAGCCGCGGGTCTGGTCGATCGCCTCGGAGATGTACTGGGCCGGGAAGTTGGCCCGGAAGGTCTCCTCGTTGTACTGCGGCGCGCCCCACTGGGCGAACGGCATGGACCCGGAGTCGAACCAGGCATCGATCACCTCAGGAACGCGGCGGGCGACCCGTTCCTCCTCGGGAAGCGACGGGTCGGCGTCGGGGTCGGGGATGACGACGTCGTCCACGTAGGGGCGGTGCGGGTCCAGGTTGGACAGGTCCTGGCCGCTGAGCTCGCTCAACTCCTCGAGGGAGCCCACGCAGATCTGGCGGCCGTCGGCGAATTCCCAGATCGGCAGCGGGGTGCCCCAGTAGCGGTTGCGGGACAGCGCCCAGTCGACGTTGCCGCGCAGCCACTCGCCGAAACGGCCCTCCTTGACGTTCTCAGGCACCCAGTTGGTGGCCTGGTTCTGCGCGAGGAGTTCGTCCTTGACCGCGGTGGTGCGGATGTACCAGGAGGGCAGCGCGTAGTAGAGCAGCGCGGTGTGGCAGCGCCAGCAGTGCGGGTAGGAGTGCTCGTAGTCCACGTGCCGGAAGAGCAGGCCGCGGTCCTTGAGATCGCGCACGAGGGTCTTGTCGGCCGTCTTGAAGAACACGCCGCCCACGAGCGGCAGCTCGGCCTCGAAAGTCCCGTCGGCGCGGACCGGGTTGACGACGGGCAGGCCGTAGGAGCGGCAGACCGTCATGTCGTCGGCACCGAAGGCGGGGGACTGGTGGACCAGACCCGTACCGTCCTCGACGGTCACATAGTCCGCGAGCACGATGAAGTGCGCGGGCTCGTCGAAGGGCGCGATCTCGAAGGGGCGCTGGTAGGTCCAGCGCTCCATCTCGTCGCCCTCGTAGCGTTCACCGGTGAGCTCCCAGCCCTCGCCGAGGACCTTCTCGAACAGCGGCTCGGCGACGACGAGGCGCTCGTCCCCATTGGTGGCCACCACGTACTCCACGTCGGGGTGCACGGCCACTGCGGTGTTGGATACCAGCGTCCACGGCGTGGTCGTCCACACCAGGAGGGAGGTCGGGTGCTCCGGTGAGGCCAGGGGGCCGGAGGTGACCGGGAACCGCACGTACACGGACGGGTCGGTGACGGTCTCGTAGCCCTGGGCCAGCTCGTGGTCGGAGAGGGTGGTGCCGCATCGCGGGCAGTAGGGGCTGATCCGGTAGTCGCGGACCAGCAGTCCCTTCTCCCAGATCTGCTTGAGCGCCCACCAGACGGACTCCACGTACTGGGGGTCCATGGTGCGGTAGGCGTCGTCCATGTTCACCCAGTAGCCCATGCGCTCGGTCATGGCGGTGAACGCGTCCACGTTGCGCAGGACGGACTCGCGGCAGCGGTCGTTGAACTCGGCGATACCGAAGGCCTCGATGTCCTTCTTGCCGCTCAGGCCGAGTTCCTTCTCCACGGCGACCTCGACGGGCAGGCCGTGGCAGTCCCAGCCGGCCTTGCGGTCCACGTGGTAGCCGCGCATGGTGCGGAAGCGCGGGAAGACGTCCTTGAAGGCGCGCGCCTCGACGTGGTGCACGCCGGGCTGGCCGTTCGCGGTGGGCGGGCCCTCGTAGAAGACCCAGTTCTCGCCGCCGCGGGTCTGGTCGAGCGAGCGCTCGAAGACGTTCTCCTTCGACCAGCGGCCGAGGATCTCGCGCTCCGTCGCGGGCAGGTCGATCTGAGCGGGCAGCTGGGGCAGCGCGCGGGATTCGGGCCGGGGGTCGTCGGTCACCGTCGTACCTTTCTCCATCAGGGGTGTTCCTGACGGAGGGACGAGGCCTAGCCCCGCGGTACCACCCTCCTTGGAACCGATACCGCGACCGCTGGGCGGTGGGGTGACGGATCCCGCTTCGTTGAGTTCTTGCCGGTTCTACTGGGGTGCCCGCGCACGTTGCGTCTGGCGGGGCGCCTGTTCTTCCGGCGGCTCCGGGGTGATCTTCGCACTGGTCGTACCCCCGGGCTCGCACCGTCCCCGGGTCGCTAGGCCGGTCCAGCCCCCTCTAGGCTGTGTCCGTCCGGTCGGGGCCAGCGCTACTCGTCCCCATCGACACAGGTTCAGGATAACGCAGTGCGGCAAAGCGTGCCGCGGACGACGGAGGGGGCGGTCATGGCCGAGCGCACACGGGGTGCTGTCCTGGTGACCTTGTCCGAACGCGAAGACGCGGACGAGCTGGCCGAACAGCTCCTGGAGCAGGGCTACGAGCCCTGCCTGGTGCACCGGGACATGCTCGCGGGCGAGGACGACGCCGAGGACGCGGACTGGGTCATCGAGGTGCTGACGGGACCGCACGGCGGCCCGGCGGTTTTCGACGAGACCCACCTCGCACTGCTCGCGGAGGACTACGGGGGCTTCGCCGCCGTGGGGTGAGCTCGTCGGAGTGGCCGTTTCGGGACAGGGGCCGTCAACCCCTGTCCACCGAGGGGCACGGTGGTGAGGATGGGCGGCATGACGATTCGTGTGGCGCGCCCCGAAGACGCCCGGTCCATCGCCGAGGTCCATGTCCGCTCCTGGCAGGCCGGCTACCGCGGCATCATCCCCGACTACGCGTTGGAGAACCTGGACCCGGAGCGGCTCAGCGGGGTCTGGTCGAGGCGCCTCGCCGGAGACCTGACCGAACCCGGCGCCGGTGTCCTCCTCGCCGAGCAGGACACCGGGGTGGTGGCCTTCGCGGGTTTCGTGCCGGGCCCCGACCCGGAGGACGACAGTCGCACCGTGGTCGACCTGGAGACCTTCTACTCAGTGCCCGAGGTCTGGGGAACCGGAACCAACCGGAAGCTGGCCGAGGCCCTGCACGAGGTGATGGCCGAGGGGCCCGCCGACCAAGCAGTCCTGCGGGTCCTGACGGCCAACGCCCGCGCCCGGCGCTTCTACGAGAACCAGGGGTGGTGGGACACCGGGCTCGTCATGGACGAAGCGCTCCTGCGCGGAACGGTCGTGCTGCCCACCACCCTGTACCGGCGTTCCTGCGCCGCGTAAGCACCCCTGACGCCCCGTGAGCGGCCCCATAGCCCTTGACGCCCCAAAGGCTCCGGCGTGTGCACCGCACCGCCCGGATCATTGCCTTGGAGAAGAGGATTGCCTAGGCTTCGCCGCACCACTCACGGCTGAGCAAACGGGAGGCCCCGCCGACCGGGCGGAGGGCTGGGGCCGTGGGACGTGCGGAGGGGGAGTGCGATGAAGGCCACCGAAGCGGCGCGAATGCCGGTCCGTCCCGGGGAGGATCCCTGGACCCCGGAAGAGGTCGCAGAGGTCCGCAACCAGTTGGAGAGCGAGATCGCGGCGCAGCGGGAGGAGCTGCGCGATACCGACAACGAACTCGCCGAGCGGCTCAACGACCCGGTCGAGGGGGCGGGTGACGACCCAGCGGACACCGGCGCCAAGGCCTTCCAGCGCGAGCACGACCTGGCGTTGGCCTACAATACTCGTGACCTGCTCGCCATGAGCGAGCGGGCGATCGAACGGATGGACGCGGGGGCCTACGGGGTCTGTGAGTCATGCGGGCAGGCCATCGGGAAGGCACGTCTCCAGGCATTCCCGAAGGCCACCCTGTGTGTCACCTGCAAACAGCGCGAGGAGCGTCGCTGACTGAGGTAGAGCCCTCCGGGGACAGCAACATGACCACGACCGACAACAAAGCCGTCCGGCCGCGCAGGTACGCAGTCCTGATGCTGGTCGCGCTCGCCGCGATCGTCGCGGACTTCGCCACCAAGGAATGGGCGCTGGCGGCCTTCTCCCCGGGAGAGCGCCTCGACGTCATCGGCAGCTTCGTCCAGTTCACCCTGGTGTTCAACACCGGGGCCGCCTTCTCGCTGGGCACGGACTACACCTGGGTGTTCACCTGCATCGCCACCGTCGTGGTCCTCGCGATCGGCTACATCGGCTGGCGTGTGCGCAGCCTGTGGTGGGGTGTCACGCTCGGCCTGATGATGGGCGGGGCCGCGGGTAACCTCGTGGACCGCTTCTTCCGTGATCCGGCCCCGTTCCACGGCGCCGTTGTCGACTTCATCAGCGTGGGCGACTTCCCGGTGTTCAACATCGCCGACTCCTGCGTGGTCGTCGGAGCCTGCCTGGTGGTTGTGCTGACCTTCAAGGGCCTCAACCTGGACGGCACGATGGTCTCCGACGAGGTGGCCGAGCAGGCAGCTGCCGAGAACGCAGCGGCCGAGAGGGACGCGGGGGCCGCGGACAGTGGTGAGTCCACCGCGACCGGCGACGCCTCCGGACCGGACGTCGGCGCGCAGGACACCACCGAGAACGACGGTGACGAGAACGACAAGGGGAAGGGTCCATGAGCGACACGAGGAGCCTCCCCGTCCCGGACGGTCTCGAAGGCGACCGGCTCGACGCTGCGATCGCCCGGATGTTCGGGCTCTCCCGGACCCGGGCCGCGGAGCTGATCGTGGACGGCAGCGTCCTCCTCGACGGCAGCGAGGCCGGCAAGTCCGACCGGGTGCAGGCCGGTGCCTGGCTGGAGGTCACCCTCCCGCCGCCGCCCACCGCTCCGGTTCCGCGCGCCGAGGCCGTACCGGGCATGAGCATCGTGCACGAGGACGCCGACATCATCGTGGTGGACAAACCGGTCGGCGTGGTCGCGCACCCGACGGTCGGCTGGACCGGCCCCAGCGTCCTCGAGGGCCTGCTGGCCTCCGGGGTGCAGCTGGCCACTAGCGGAGCGGCCGAACGCCAGGGGATCGTGCACCGCCTGGACGCCAACACCACCGGCCTCATGGTGGTCGCCAAGAGCGAGATCGCCTACAGCGTGCTCAAGCGGGCGTTCAAGGAGCGCACCGTCGACAAGCGCTACCACACGCTGGTCCAGGGACACCCGGACCCGTTCCGCGGCACCGTCGACGCGCCGATCGACCGGCACCCCGCCGGCGACGGCCGCTGGGCCGTGGTCGCGGGAGGGCGTCCCTCGGTGACGCACTACGACACCCAGGAGGCCTTCCGGGCCGCCAGCCTGCTCGAGATCAAGCTGGAGACCGGTCGTACCCACCAGATCCGGGTGCACATGTCCGCGCTGCGCCACCCCTGCGTGGGCGACCACCTTTACGGGGCCGACCCGAACCTGGCTGAGCGCCTGGGCGTGCGTCGGCAGTGGCTGCACGCGGTGCGCCTGGGCTTCGATCACCCCACCGAGCGCCGCCCGGTGGAGTTCTCGAGCCCCTACCCGGAGGACCTGGAGTCCGCCGTGGAAACCCTCCGCGAAGACTGACCAGCCCCGTTCTCCCCGATGATCTTGCCCCCAGCTCCACCCTCGGCCGTCGAGGGTGGAGACAGGGATGCAGGATCACGGTGGGGTGGGGCGGACGCGGAGGACCCGCTGGCACAAGGCCGCTCCCAGGATGATGACGGCCGCGCCCAGCGGCTGGTTCCAGCTCAGGCTCTCGCCGAGCAGGACGATACCCGCGGTGACAGCCACCACCGGCACCACGTAGGTGACCGTGGTTGCGACTGTCGCCCCCGCGGCCCGGACGATCGCGTAGTTGAGGATGTACGCGAACCCGGTGCCGAACACGCCCAGCGCGCTGACCGCCAGAACCACCTGCCAGGTCATTTCGGTGGGCAGGTCGCTGACCAGCGGGGTGAGCAGGACCAGGGGCAGCGCGCCGAGGAGCAGCTGCAGGGCGCTCAGTTCGAGGGCAGTGTGCGGGCTGCCCGCGACGAACCTGCGCAGGTAGGGCGTGCCGATCCCGTAGCAGGCCGTGGCGCCCACCACCAAGAGCATCCCGAGCAGGGCGTCGCCGTCGTGCACGGACACCCCGCCCAGTGAGTTCCACACCCCGAAGACGGTGAGGACCCCGAGGAAGCCGATGACCAGGCCCGCGACGCGGGTGCGGTCCGGGCGCTCGTCGGACAGGATCAGTATCGAGAACACGACCCCGAACAGCGGTGTCGAGGCGTTGACGATCCCCATCAGGGCGGACGGGATGAGTTGCCCCGCGTACCCGAAGAGGGTGAAGGGGATGCTGTTGAGCAGCAGCGCCGCCACGAACATGTGCCCCCACAGCCGCGGCGAGGACGGCAGGCGCCCGCCGCGCAGCAGCAGGAACGCCAGCAGGGGCAGGGCGCCGGTGACCATGCGGGCCATCGAGAGCTGGACGGGAGTCAGGACCTCGGCACCGATCTTGATCACGACGAAGCTCATGCCCCAGATGAGCGCGAGAAGTGCGAATTTGGCGCGCCAACCCGTGAGCAGGGAACGGGCTATACCGAGTCCGGAAGGCGCCGTGGTGCCGCGGAGGTCGGTACTGCGCAGTGCGGTGCTGCGGGGAGTGGACATGGGACGTTTCTATCCCCGACCCATTCATTAGGTCTACTTCGTATTGCTTAAGGTCTGAGTTAGAGTTGCTTACATGCTCAGCGTCGACCGGCTCCGCGTGCTCCACGCCATCGCCGCGCACGGTTCTCTCAGTGCGGCCTCCCAGGCACTCCACGTCACCAACTCCGCCGTGTCCCAGCAGCTCGCCAAACTCGAACGGGAAGTCGGCCAGCCCTTGGTCGAACGCAGCGGTCGCGGTGTCCGCCTCACCGACGCCGCGGAACTCCTTGTCGAACACACCTCCCGGATCCTGTCCCTGGTCCACCGAGCCGAGGCAGACCTGGAGGCCCACCGAGGTGATGTCACCGGGCACCTGCGCCTGTCCGCCACCCCCACCGCCGTACGCGGACTCCTGCCCACCGCCCTGCCGGCCCTACGCGAGGCCCACCCGGGGCTGCGCGTGGAGCTCAACGAGGAGGAACCCCACGAGAGCATCCCCGCCATGATCAACGGTGACGCCGACCTGGCCATGGTTGTGGACTGGAACGGCTCCCCCCTGACCCTGCCGCAGGGCATGAGCCGGGCCTCGGTCATGGAGGATGTGGGCGACATCGCCCTGCCCCACGACCACCCGCTGGCCCACCGCGAGCTCCTGGAACTCGACGAGATCCTGGATCTGCCTTGGATCAGCTGGTCCAAGGGATCCATCTGCGACGACTGGCTCCTGGGCATCATCCGGGGGCGGGGCGGCGAACCCGACGTCGTGCACAACGTCGAGGAGCACCAGACCAAACTGGCCCTCGTGGCGGCCGGTATCGGCGCCGCCGTCATGCCCAGGCTGGGCCGCGGCCCCTTGCCGGAAGGGGTGCGCGTGGTCCCGGTGCAGCCCGCGCTGGTCCGGCAGGTCTACGTCTTCTGGCGCAGCGAGGCCTCCCGCAGGCCCGCCATCCGCGCGGTCGTCCGCGCCCTGCGTGCGGCAGCCAACGCCGACCCGGACGGCCCCGGCAGCGGCTGAGTCCAGACCGGGGCGGGCACCGTCTGAGACCTCGCGAGCGTGGACACCGTATGAGCCCGAACAGGGGTGGGGCGGCCGACCCCGGCCACCCCACCCGGGCTCACTCCAGGCCCAGCAGGTCCGACATGGTGGTGGTCGGGCTGATCACCTCGGGGTCGGTACGCACGTCCACCAGGGTGGGCAGGTCCGAACCCACCGCCTCGGACAACGCCTTCGCCAACTCCTCGCGGGTGTGCACGGTGGCGCCGCGCGCGCCTAGCGAACGGGCGTAACCCGCCAGGTCCAGGGGCCCGCTGATCTCGGTCCCCGCGATCCGGCCCAGTTCACGGGCCTGGTGCATGGCGATGGTGCCGTAGAGCCCGTTCTGGAACACCACGACGGTGACCGCCGCGCCGTTGCGCACCGCCGTCTCCAACTCCTGGCCGGTCATCAGCGCGCCGCCGTCACCGGCCACGGCCACCACGGTCCGTTCGGGAGCGGCGATCTTCGCCGCCACCGCGGCCGGAACCGCGTAGCCCATGGCCCCGCTGGTCGGCGCAAGTTGTGTGTCGGGGTGCCGGAACCACCACGCCCGATGCAGGAAGGAAGCGAAATTGCCCGCGTCGTTGGTGATCAGGGTGTCCTCGGGCAGTGCCTCGCGCATCCCGGAGATCACCGACCACGGATGCAGCAGGTTGCCCCGGTGTTCCGCTGCCTGGGGCGGGATGGTCGCACTCTCCACCCAGACCCGGCGGGCCCCGCTCCAGTCGCGGTAGGGCACCTTGACGGGGGCCTGGGCCAGCGACCGCAGCGCCGCTCCGGCATCGGCCACCGCTCCCAGCCACACGTCCTTGGTGGCACCCACTTGCTCCGGGTCGATGTCGATCTGCGCCACTCGGGTGCGCCCGTCGGACTCGGGCAGCTGGTAGCCCTGGGTGGTGGTCTCGCTCATCCGGCACCCGACCACCAGGACGGCGTCCGCGTCGGCCAGGGCTCCCAGCACCCCGCTCGGCGCACCCAGCCCGAGGTGCCCGAGGTAGAGGGGATGGTCGTTGGGGAACACGTCCTGCCTGCGCCAGGCGGCGTACACACCCACGCTGTACTGCTCGGCCACGCGCACCAGGTCCGCGCGTGCCGACCGCGCGCCGCCGCCAGCGATGACCACCGGGCGCACCGCGCGGGCCAGCCAGTTGGCGAGCCGGTCGCGGTCCTGTTCGCCGAGCGGTGGCCGGGGCACCACCGAGGGACTCGGGGTGGGACCGTGCCCGACCCGCTCACCGAACAGGTCGCCCGGCACGGCGATCGCCACCGGCCCCGGACGGCCGGTGGTGGCGATCCGGATCGCCCGCGCGGTGATCTCCGCGAGCCGGTCGGCCCGGTGCACCGTGGTGGACCACTTGGTGATGGGTGCGTAGAAGGCGGTCAGGTCCACCTCCTGGAAGGCCTCGCGTCCGAGCCGTTCGGTCTCGGCCTGGCCGAGGAACACGATCATGGGGGTGGAGTCCTGCATCGCGGTGTGCACCCCCACCGCCAGGTTGGCCGCTCCGGGGCCGCGGGTGGCGGCGGCGACAGCGGGCACCCCGGTGAGTTTGGCGTCCGCCTCGGCCATGAAGGACGCGCCGCCCTCGTGCCGGGTGGAGACCAGGGCCATCTCCGGGTGCTGCTCGATGGCGTCGGCCAGTTCCAGGAAGCTCTCACCGGGGACGGTGTAGCACCGCCTGATCCCGGCGGCGGCCAGGACCTCCACCGCCGCGTGGGCTGCGGTGTCGGTGGGGGGTAGGGGCCGTTGTGCGGCAGGGGCCATGGAGGCGGGTCCTTCCATCGTCGCAAGGTCCACTCAAGTCACGCACCGGAGCCAGGGTGTGCCGGTGCGCGTGCGGCTGACTCTGGCAGGCGGCCCATGGCCGGTCAAGGCTGGGCGGGACCGCCTGTGGACAACCCTTCCCAGACGTTCCCTACCCGACTCCAAGGGCGCGCAGGGCTGCGGTGGTGCCCGCCGCGGCGACGATCACCAACAGGAAGGGCGCGCGCAGCACCAGGGCGAGAACGGCGGCGCCCACCCCGGCCATACGGGCGGTGTCCCAGACCAAGGCCTGCCCGTCGCCAAGGGCCTGGACGGCGACCAGCGCGGCCAAGAGCGCGAGCGGAACGGCCATGGCGAACCGTTGCAGCCACGGGTTGTCCAGAAGTCGTCGCGGGGCCGACATACCCGCGTACTTGAGCAGGTAGCAGCCGAGAGCGGTGGCGATCAGCGCGATCCACAGCGTCACTGCCGCACCTCCCCAGCACGGTCGGTACCTCGGTTCGGGTCCCTCTCCCGGTCGTCCGCACCGACGAAGACCAGCAGGGCGGCCGAGGCGGCGAGCAGCACCGGCACGCCCGGGAGCAGGAACGGGGTCGAGGCCAGCGCCAGTCCGGCGCCCAGCCCGGCGATCAGCCACGTACGCGGGCCGCCCTCACGCAGCCGCGGCCAGAGCAGACCCAGGAAGATCGCCGGACCCACCGCGTCCAACCCGAAGGCGTCGATGTCGCCCACCCGGTCCGTCGCCAGCGCCCCCACCAGGGTCGTGGCCACCCAGAAGGTGCCCAGGACCACGTAGGTCGTCACGAACGCGGTGCGTGCGGACTCCCGGTCCGGCTGGATCAGCGTCACGGCCGTGGTCTCGTCGATCACCCCGTGCGCGGCCAGCGCGCGCCGCACGCCTCGGTACCCGAGAAGGTCAGCCAAGCGCAGCCCGTACAAGGTGTTGCGGGCACCCAGGAGCAGGGCGCCCAGCGCCCCTGCGACCAGGTTCCCGCCCCCGGCGATCACCCCGACCAGGGCGAACTGGGAGGCACCGGTGAACATGAACAGGCTCAGGAACAGGGCCTGGCCGGGCGAGAGCCCGGCGGCCACCGCGGCGGTACCGAACGCCAGGCCCGCGGCGCCCACGGCGACACCGATCCCCAGGCTGTCCCGCACCGCCGGTGAACGGAGAACAGAGAAGAGTTTCACGTTCGCCCACGCTAGGCGGGCCGGGTTCGGTCGTCTTGAACGTTCTTGCGCTTCCCCCAAGGCACCGTGGCCCCGAAATCAGGTCCCGAGCAGGGCGCGCTGGTAGGTGACCGGCGGTACACCGAGGTGCCGACGGAAGTGGCGGGTGAGGTGCGGTTGGTCGGCGAACCCGACCTCCGCCGCGACGTCGCCCGCGCGGCGGCCTTGGGCCAAGAGGGACCGGGCCCGGTCCACCCGCAACTGGTTCAGGTAGGCGTGCGGGGGCAGGCCGTAGGCCGCTCGGAAGGCCCGGGCCAGCGCGAACGGGCCGAGCCCCACCTGCGCGGCCAGCTCTTCCAACGTCGGCGGGTCCACCAGGCCTTCAGCCAGCAGACCACGCGCCCGAACCGCCTCCGGCCGCGCCGCGTGCGTACCGCCCTCCGTCGCGCGCTCTCGCCCGTGGGAACGCAGAAGCATCGCGATCCCCTGTCTGGCCAGGGAAGAAGCGGCCAGCCTGGAACCCTGCTCAGCAGCCATGTGCGCCCTCACCAGCACGCGGGAGACCTCGGGCGCGTGGATCCCGGACTCCGTGAACCCCGGTGTGCCCCGCATCCCCAGCTCACGGCCGATGCTCGCGACCACCTCGGGCGCCGGGTAGAACACCCGGTACCCCCAGCCTTCGGGGATTCCCGCGTGCCCGGTGTGCACCTCGTCCGGCCCGACCACGGCCAGTCCGCCCGGGCCCACGCGCGACTTGCCGCCCGGGTGGGAGTACTCCTCGATGCCGCCGGTGATCATTCCGATCGTGTACGTGGGGTGCGTGTGCCGGGTGAAGGTCGTGGTCACGAAACGCGCGGTGAGGAGTTCGGTGTCGGGCAGGCCGGAGAAGCGCCAGTACCGCGCCCGCTCCACACGCGGGTCCTCGACGGTGGGGTGGACCTCACTCGGCAGTTCCATACGTCCAGGTTAGGCCGTGTTCGGTGGATGCCTTCGGGGCGCTTCGCCACGGACGTGGGGGCGTTCGCCCGGCCCTGGCAGGGCGGGATCTTCCGGTAGTCTGCGCGGATGAGCAAGCCACATATTCGCCGGGTCCTGGACGAGCGGGACCGAGCGGCCGTCTTCGTGATCAGGGGCGCCGTGTTCGTCGCCGAGCAGCAGGTACCCATCGAGGAGGAGTGGGACGAGCGCGACACCACGGCGAAGTTCCTTCTCGCGCTGGTCGACGGGGTTCCGGTGGGCACGGTCCGCCTGGTGGACCAGGGCGACGGCGCCGGGCTCCTGGGGCGCATGGCCGTTCTGCCCGCGGGGCGGGGCAAGGGCACCGGGGCCGCGCTGGTCCGTGCCGCCGGGGAGCTTGCTCGGGAGTCGGGGCTCGACCGGGTGGAACTCCACGCCCAGACCCACGCGCTGGGCTTCTACGAGCGGCTGGGCTACTCCGCGCACGGCGAGGAGTTCATGGACGCCGGTATCCCGCACTTCCACATGGAGTACAAGCTCGGCTGATCTGGGCGGATCTCCGCGGTTTCGTCGTGTCCGGTGGCCCCTGTCTCCCTTTCGTGTGACGGGGAGCGCACCGCCCACCCGCACCCCGTCGGTGTACTACCGAGTAAGATTCGGTTTTGGAGAAGGCTGCCACGCGCCCCGTGCGCGCGGCAGCCGACCGAGCACCAACACCGACCCGACGAGGAAGACATGACGGTCAACACGCAGCCGGCCACCGAGAGCCCCGACCCGAGGGCCTTCGGGCTCCCGCTCGTCGAGGGCAGCTCCATCCCCGCCGAACTGCGCACGTTGGTCACCCGCGTCAACGGCCTCATTGACGCCGTCTCCAACACTGAGGTCGACTCGGACACGCTGGCCGAGACCGCCGCCACGGTCGAGCGCCTCACCGACCGGCTCAACGCGGCCCGCCGAGAGGTCGGCACCATGGTCCGCCGCGAACTCGGTGACGGGAGCACCGCGGTCGGCACCATCACCAACATCGTCGAGGGCGAGACCAATCCGGCCGCACCGCGCCTCCTCCTCGACCGCACCCCCGAGGGGTTGCGCGGCGAGGTCACCCTCAACACCATTTACCAGGGCCCGCCCGGACTGGTCCACGGCGGCTGGGTCGCAGCCATGCTCGACCAGGCCGTCGGCAGCGTCTCCTCAGCCGAGACCAGCCCCGGTCTGACCGCGAAGCTCGAGGTCAACTACCGCCGCCCCACCCCGCTGTTCACCCCGCTAGAGATCACCTCCTGGGTGGACCGGGTCGAGGGACGCAAGGTCTTCGTCGCCGGTGAGATCCGCGCCCACGGCAAGGTCACCGCAGAGGCCACCGGGCTCATGATCCAGGTCGAGGCCGCCGAGTGACCGCGGTCCCGTCCATGGCGGCCGTACCCGGTTCGGGCACGGCCCCTCGGTGTAGTACGCTCACTCCCGTGACCCACCGCTATTTCGTGTTTAGCCAGCCGACGGACCCGTCGGCCGCTTTCACGTAGGCGGAATCGGGAACGTCGGCTATAGAGCACTCGGGCAGCGCCCGGTGCTCTTTCGTCTTTTCGGGCGGCCGATGCCCCGAGGGCCGAAGCCAGGGGACGCACGGCCGCGCCGCATCCGCGAACGCACCCAGAAAGGGACCACCGTGCACGAGCGCCACACCGAACCCGCGCCCCCCGTAGAACCCGCGCCCTCCGTAGCGAAGCAGGCTGAGCAGCCGGTCGGACCACAGGCCGCCGAGGAGATCCTCCACCTGCGCGGACACATCGACCAGATGGACGCGGAGCTCGCCGAGCTGCTTGAGCGCCGCGCCCTGGTCGCCGCCCAGGTCCAGCGTCTCAAACCGGTCGGCTACTTCGCCGGGCGCGACCCGCACCGCGAGCGCGAACTCGTCGAGCGCATGGCCGGGCACGCGCCCCGCCTGGGCACCGACCGCCTCGCCGCGATCATGGACAGCGTGATCAGCGCCGGACTGGCTGCCGCCCAGGAGGAGTCCGCGCGTACCACGTGAGCCGTCACGGCCCGGACCACCCAGCCCCTGGGCCCTGGCCCACCCAGCCCCTTGTGCGGCCACGCTCCAGGCAAGGACCTCTAGGGACGGACCAGGTCCACCCACACCAAGCGGTGGTCGGAGCTGGGGAAGGGGTAGTCCCCGGTCAGCCGGAACAGCGGGTCGTCCACGGTCGGCCAGAACACACCCGAACCCCGCGCGGGCAGCGAGCGTGAGGGCAGCACGTAGTCCACGCGCAGGTTGCCCGGGCCCGGCTCGTCGACGAAGTCGGCGCTGTCCAGCTTCGGGTCGCCCTCGTGGTCGTCGTTGGCACCGCCCTGCCGTTCGGCGGCGCCGCGTCCGCCCTGGCTGGAGGGGCGCACGTCCACGATGTCGCGGTGCTCCAGCAGCTGCGTCATCGCCTGGGGGTGCCCGTCACCGTCCTTGGGGTCGGCGTTGAGGTCGCCGGCGATGACGAAGGGCGCCCCGGGCGTGAGCCCGCCCAAGCCGCCTTCGTCATCTTGGATGTACCACCCCTTGCGGGGCGTCACGTAGTCGGCCCAGAAGCGGATCTCGTCGTGGTTGCGGGCGACGTTGCGCTGCTCGGGGCCGTCGAAGGTCGGCGGCGTCGGGTGGCTCGCCAGCAGGTGTACGGGGCGCCCGCGGCCGGTGTCGACCGGGATGTCCCAGTGGCTCTTGGAGGACAGCCGCAGCACCTCCAGGGCCTCCTCGGAGTAGAACGGCTCGCCGGTATCGGGGTCGGTGGGCAGCTTCGCGTCCGGCATGTCGGCCCAGCGGAACTTCTGGAAGGTCCGCACCCGGTCGGTGACAATCGGGTACTGCGAGTACACGACCATCCCGTACTGGCCGGGGAAGAGCCCGTACCCGAAGGCGTCCTCGGCGTACTCGGGGCTGCCCGGCTCGGTGACCGCTTCGCCGTCGCCGTTCAGGTCCACCCCGGAGGCCACACCCGTGTTGACCGGGGCCGTGTACACGTACGGGTACTCGACCGGGTCGGCGCCGTTCTGCCCCACGGACAGGTAGTTGTCTTGGAAGCGCTGGGGACCGACACCCTCTTCGTCGTAGTCGAACTCGTTGACCAGGAGGACGTCGGGGCGCACGTGCTGAATGATCTCCGCGAGGTTGCGTGCCTGCTCGCTGTCCGGGGTGGCGAGCTCGTCGGCGAGGGCGCCCTCTTCCGAGCGTTCCAGAGCGGCGTTGAACGTCGCGAACCGCACCTCGTGTTGTCCGGGAGGTTCGGGGATCGACGGCGCGACGGAGGCCGATGACGGCATTGCCACCAGTGCGGAGGCGGCCAGGACCAGGGTCGCGGTGGAGGCGACGCGGCGGGGCGGTGTGGTCACGTGAACAATCCTCTCAGCGGGGAGCGGGAGAGTGGGGGACGGGAGAGCGGGAGCGGGGACGGGAGCAGGAGTGTGGGAGAGCGGGGCGGAGGGGTGCCGCTCCGACCGCGGGAGAGTAACAGTTTCCGATGTCCTGCGCGTGTTCTCAGGTGAAGTGAATCGTGGGTCTGAGCTCAGGCCCACGGATCAGGGACAGCGGATTGGAGGATTTTCGCACCGGTGGGCCGATCTCTCCTGCGGGTGCGGGTGGTTTCCCCGTTTCCTGCCGCTTGATGGTGGCCGTCTCCGCTGCGCGCCTCAAGGTCGTCGCCATCGAGCGCTTCGCGCGTCAGTGGCGCTCCACCTTGACCCGCTTCGCTGCGACGGCGGGTTGGCGGCTATCAGGAAACCGGGGAGGTGTGGTCGGGGAGGCGATGGCCCCTTCGGGGCCCGGAGGGCCCAACTGCACAAGCACGGCCTGGCGGCCGGTGCCTGCCCCTGCGCCGGAGCTTCGACGGTTGGGGGTGTCGCGGCTGGTCCTGGTGTGCGGCGAACCCCGGCCGGTCTGGGTGCCGGTGTCTGGGGACGGCCGGTGCCGGGGTGTGGGTGAGCCCCCCTGTTGGAGGCAAAAACAGGGGTGAGAGTGACTCTAGGACCAGGGCTCACGGACCTTCCCCCGGGGGGTGGCGGGGGCTCGGGTCCGGGGACCGGGAGGGCCAGGGGACCAGGGGCCCGGTTCGGGTTCTGGCCATGCGGGGGTAGAGACCCGGCGCAAGCGGGTGGGGGCTTTGTTGGGGGTGGCCAGTTACGGGTGCGGGGTTGGGGATGGGTCCCCATCCGTATCCGGGTCTCCGCCCTGGGTGCGGCTTCGGTTGCGGCCGGACCACATCCGGCGGTCGGTGCGCACCGCCCACCGGTGCTTGATCTGGTTGTGGGTCGCGCACAGCGGCTGGATGTTAGCGGCACTGGTGGTGCCGCCCTGCCAGAACTCCACGATGTGATCAGCCTGCGTCCAGGGAAGGGGCACATCGCACCCGTGCTGCCAAGCACAGGAAGTGTGGCCGTGGAAAGCGGCCGCCCGGATCTTGGGCGGGGCCAACCGGCACGAGCGGCCCACGTCCAACACCTGCCCGCTCTTCTGCTCGATGACCAGGCGGCGCACCCAACTCTGACCGATCAACTCACGCACCACCGAGATCGGCACGACCTGCCCGGTCTCCGTCGTCGCCGGAGCGGAGTCCTCGGCTTCCTCGTCCCCGGCCAGGGACGTGGCGGGCACGGTGATGTTGATCAACGCCGTCGCCGTGCTCGGGGTCTGGCACCCCTGGTGGGACTGGGCGAACCCCAACGCGGCCATCAGCGCGTCGTAGGTGCGCTCGTACTTGGAGAGCCCGTCCTGGGGGTGGAAGGGCACCTGGAAGTTGTCCAAGGCCACCTGAACCTTCAAAGCATCAGCGGGCGAGCCCCACACCTGGAAGAGGAACGTGCGGTCGAAGGTGGTGACCAGCTGGGCGCCGCGGGCGGCGTGGGCGGCCTCGTGGTCGGCCTCCACCTTGCCCGGGTTCAGGCTCAGGCACAGCTGGTGGGCCAAGCGGGTGATCTGGCCCACCGACATGTTGGGGCGCGACTCCTTGAAGTCCAGGATGCCGCATTCCATTTGCGCGCGGAACAGCCCCGCATCGGGGTGGTCGCCCATCTGCCTTTTCTCCACCCCGGCGTCGGCGCCCTTGATGACGGCGGCGGCCTCACCCACCGACAGCACCCCGGAGTGCAACGCCTCCAGAGTAGGGACCATGTCCTGGCGGAATTCGGCGCGCCCGATCAGGGCCAGGTCGTTGGCCTGGGCGGCGGGAATGCCGAAGGCGTGGCGCAGCCACGCCTGCAGGCTCTTCTGCCCGCCCTGTTCCAACAGCTGCCCGGTGGCCTCGAGCTGGGCCAGCCGGGCGGCCATGCTGGTTTTGATCTGGTCGAGGTGTTCCCACACCCGGGTGGCCTGGTCCAGCACCTCGCCCGCCGCCCCCAGGGGCACGTCGCGGTCGAAGAAGGCGGTGGTCTCGTCCCGGGCAGCGGCCACCGCGGTATCCACCGGGGTGTGCCCGGTGGGGGTGGGTGCTTCAGGAGAGATCGCCATTCTTCTATTATAAGCGAAACACCCGGAGAAAGGGAGTTATGCCGGCGGTAACTTCGGAAGTGATTCCGTCGAAGGGTCCGAAGTTGCCCTTTTCGGTCGCCTATTTCAGGCCGCCTGGTTCGGCATTTATGCCCACCTGGAATTCCAGGTTTCTGGGTTCTTTTTCGCCTCGCGCATTGACCGGCCGCGACACCCGCAACCGTCAAAGCGCCGACGCAGGGGCAGGCACCGGCCGAAGGCCGCCGTGGTTCGCAGCAGAGCATGACCGGCCGCGACACCCGACCCGTCGTCGCTCCGGTGGAGTGGCAGGCATCGGCCGCCAGGCCGACGCGGTTACTCGGCCGGTGCCCGGCCGAAGGCCGTGCCACTGCCTCCCCGACCACACGTCCCCCGTTTGCTGATAGCCGCCGACCCGCCGTCGCAGCGAAGCGGGTCAAGGTGGAGCGCCACTGACGCGCGAAGCGCTCGATGGCGACGACCTTGAGGCGCGCAGCGGAGACGGCCACCATCAAGCGGCAGGGAACGGGGAAACCACCCGCACCCGCAGAGGGACACCAGGCCACAGATTCAACCCGGCCGAGCAGGCTCACCGTCTCAAGAAATGTGCCCGTCTCAAGAGCCGTGCCACTCCCTTGGTCAGTGCACTGCCCAAGGGAGTGGCCCTAGGGGCGGGGCTCGCCGCTGCCGGAGCCCGGTTCGTTGTCCACAGGCGGCCCCGAAAGTCGTGGGGAAGTCATAGGCTCAGGAGTCATCACCCGTCCGTCTAACCGCCTGGGGGCACCTGCGTCATGGCCGACTCCTTCGCTCATCTGCACGTCCACACCGAGTACTCGATGCTCGACGGTGCGGCCAAGCTGAAGCCCCTCTTCCAAGAGGCTGCCCGGTTGGAGATGCCTGCCGTGGCCATGACCGACCACGGCAACATGTTCGGCGCCTACGAGTTCTTCCAGCAGTCGCAGGGCTCGGGCGTCAAACCCATCATCGGCATCGAGGCCTACGTGGCCCCGGAGTCGCGCTTCCACAAGAAGCGGGTCTTTTGGGGGCGCTCCAACACCTCCGACGACGCCACGGCCGAGGGCGGCAAGGACATCTCCGGCGGCGGCCGGTACCTGCACATGACCATGCTGGCCGAGAACGAGACCGGGCTGCGCAACCTGTTCAGGATGTCGTCGCTGGCCTCCTCCGAGGGCTACTACATGAAGCCCCGGATGGACCTGGACTTGATGTCGCAGTACAGCGAGGGCGTGATCGTCTCCACCGGGTGCCCGTCGGGCGGGGTGCAGACCCGGCTGCGGTTGGGCCAGGAGAAGGAGGCCATCGACTACGCCGCGGGGCTGCAGGACATCTTCGGCAGGGAGAACGTCTTCCTGGAACTGATGGACCACGGTGTGCCCATCGAGAAGGAGGTCCGGGACGGTCTGCTCAAGGTGGGCCGCGCGTTGGACATCCCGCCGTTGGTGACCAACGACTCGCACTACGTCTATGAGTCCCAGGCCTCGGCGCACGATGCGCTGTTGGCTGTGGGGGTGGGTAAGAACCTGGATGATCCGACCCGGTTCCGGTTCAACGGGTCGGGTTATTACCTCAAGACCGCTGACGAGATGCGCGGGCTGCTCAATTTCGACCAGTGGGCGCAGGGGTGCAAGAACACGCTGTTGATCGCCGAGCGCATCGACCCGCACGCCTACGACAACGTGTTCGCGCACCGGGACCTGATGCCGGTCTACCCGGTGCCCGAGGGCGAGACCCAGTCCTCCTGGCTGGCCAAGGAAGTGGAGCGCCGCATCCCCGTGCGTTACCCGGACGGGGCCTCCGAGGAGGCGCGCAGCCGGATCGAGTACGAGCTGGGCATCATCAACACGATGGGTTTTCCGGCCTACTTCCTCGTGGTGGCCGACATCTGCAACTACGCGCGGGAGCAGGGCATCGCGCTCGGCCCCGGACGCGGTTCGGCCGCCGGATCGATGATCGCCTACATGCTGGGCATCACCGACCTGGACCCCCTGGAGCACGGTCTGCTGTTCGAGCGGTTCCTCAACCCCGAACGTGTGTCCATGCCCGATGTCGACCTGGACTTCGACGAGCGCAGGCGCGGGGAGATGATCGAGTACGTCACCCGCCTGTACGGCGAGGAGCGGGTGGCGCAGATCCTGACCTTCGGCACCATCAAGGCCAAGGCGGCCGTCAAGGACTCCACCCGCATCCTGGGGATGCCCTACTCGACGGGTGACCAGATCACCAAGGCCTTCCCGGCACCGGTGGGCGGTAACGAGATCCCGCTGGACGCGGTGTACAACACCGACCACGAGCGTTACGGCGAGACCACGGAACTGCGCGGTCTGATGGACAGTGATCCGCAGGTCAGCAAGGTGATGGAGACCGCGCGAGGGATCGAGGGCCTGACCCGCGGTACCGGTGTGCACGCGGCCGGGGTGATCCTGTCCAAGGAGCCGTTGCTGGACGTGATCCCGCTGCACAAGCGTGATTCCGACGGGGCCATGATCACCGGTTTTCCCTATCCTCAGTGCGAGGACATGGGTCTGCTCAAGATGGACTTCCTGGGTCTGCGCAACCTGACGATCATGGACGACGCGGTCAACAGCATCAAGCAGGCCGAGGGCATCGACATCGACCTCGGAAAGCTGCCGCTGGACGACCCGAAGACCTACAAGCTCCTGGCCCGGGGCGACACGCTGGGTGTGTTCCAGCTGGACGGCGGCGCGATGCGCAACCTGCTCAAGCGGATGGAGCCGAATACTTTCGGGGACATCACCGCCGTGCTCTCGCTGTACCGGCCGGGCCCGATGGCGGCCAACGCGCACAACGACTACGCGGACCGCTCGAACGGGCGCCAGGACGTCACCGCCATCCACCCCGAACTCAAGGAAGCCCTGGACAGCATCCTCGGTGAGACGTACCACTTGATCGTCTACCAGGAGCAGATCATGGCGATCGCCCAGCAGCTGGCCGGGTACAGCCTGGGCGGGGCGGACCTGATGCGCCGGGCGATGGGCAAGAAGAAGAAGGAGGCCCTGGAGAAGGAGTACGAGAAGTTCTCCGCCGGCATGGTCGAGAAGGGCTTCTCCCGGGAGTCCATGCAGGCGATCTGGGACGTCATGCTCCCGTTCGCGGGCTACGCCTTCAACAAGTCCCACGCCGCGGGCTACGCCCTCGTCGCGTACTGGACGGCGTACCTGAAGGCGAACTACCCGGCCGCGTACATGGCCGCGCTGCTGACCTCGGTCAGTGACGACAAGGACAAGATGGCGGTCTACCTGGCCGAGTGCCGCACCCAGGGCATCAAGGTGCTGCCCCCCGACGTCAACGAGTCGGGTCTGCGCTTCACCCCGGTGGGCAGGGACATCCGCTTCGGTATGGGCGCGGTGCGCAACGTGGGCGCCAACGTGGTCAACTCCATCGTCAAGACCCGGGGGGAGAAGGGCAAGTTCTCCTCCTTCACCGATTTCCTGGGCAAGATCGAGCTGGCCGCCTGCAATAAGCGGGTGGTGGAGTCGCTGGTCAAGGCGGGTGGCTTCGATTCGCTGGGCCAGCCCCGCAGGGAGCTGTACCGCCACCACGAGACCGCGGTCGAGGGCATGATCAGCTCCAAGAAGCAGGAGGCCCACGGCCAGTTCGACCTGTTCGGCGGTGGGGACGACGACGGCGACTCCACCCCGATCGGGTTGAACATCCAGTGGGGTGATGAGGAGTGGGACCGCAAGACCAAGCTGGCCTTCGAGCGGGAGATGCTGGGGCTGTACGTGTCCAGTCACCCGTTGGCCGGGGCCGAGCGGGTGCTGGCCCGGTCCCGGGACACCTCGATCGCGCAGGTCGTGGCCGGGGAGATGGCCCGGGAGCGGGGTGAGGTGCGGATCGCGGGGTTGATCTCCAAGGTGGACAAGCGCACCAACAAGGCGGGTAACCAGTGGGCGATCGCCACGGTGGAGGATCTGGACGCCTCGATGGAGGTGCTGTTCTTCCCCAAGACGTATCCGCTGTATGTGGAGGCGTTGTTGGAGGACACCGCGGTCACGGTCAAGGGTCGGCTCAACGACCGGGACGGGACGTACTCGATGTTCGCCTCGGAGATGTCGATCCTGGACATCTCGCACGTGACCGAGGGCGAGCCGCCGGTGCTGCTCACCGTCGCCGAAGACCGCCTGAACGCCGAGCTCGTCGAGGACCTGCGCCAGGTGCTGAGCACCCACAAGGGAGACACCCCCGTGCGGATCAGGGTGGACAACCCCGTACGGTCCAAGATCTACGCGGTGGACCGCTACTCCGTGCGGATCTCCCCGGAGTTCAACGGTGAGATGAAGAGCTTGCTGGGGATGTACGCGGTCGACTACTGACCAGCTCCACGCCCCGAGTCCCCGTGTGCCGTCCGGCACACGGGGATTTTTTCTGTGGTCGATCCTTGTCGCGATCGAGTTAACGATATATCTTTGAGCTATTGCTGTGCGATATGACAGTCGTTAGAAGTCGAGATCAATCAACATCGATGGACGTCAAGGAGAACGACATGACCGCGATGGCACTTCCCGGTCCCTGGTCCTGGGGTGGGCGGCGCACCGAGCGTCCCCAACTGCCCTGGACCTGGCGACCCACCGAAACCCCTCCCGCGCTCCCAGGCTCGCGACACGGGCACGACGAGCCCGGCGGTGAGCACCCCGGGCCACGGCGGGACGGCTTCGGCCACCCGCCGCCCCCTCCGGGACCTCCCGGATCGCCGCCCCCGCCTCCGTGGCGGGGCGGCGACGGGCCCTTCGGTCCAGGCGGACCGTTCGGCCCCGACGGGCCGATGGGCCCGGGTGGCCCCTTCGACCCGGGAGGGCCATGGGAGGGGTTCGGTCCCCGAAGCGGCGGGTTCGGTCCAGGTCGGAGGTTCCGCCGCGGCGGACGCGGGGGAGGCCGCCGGGCCAAGCGCGGTGACGTGCGCACCGGCATCCTCATGCTGCTGGCTGAGGAACCGCGTAGCGGCTACGAGATCATCCGCGAGGGCCGTGAGCGCAGCGGAGGGGTCTGGCGGCCCAGCCCCGGCTCGATCTACCCCATGCTCCAGCAACTGGAGGACGAGGGCCTGATCGCCCAGACTGAGGGGGAGGGCCGCCGCCGTCCCTACCAGCTCACCGACGAGGGCATCGACTACCTTGAGGAGAACGGCGCCGACCTCACCCCGCCGTGGGAGGCGGGTGCGGATGCCGCCGCCGACGCCAGGTCCCGCTACGAGGAGATCGGCGCCCTGGCCTACCAGCTCTCGGCCGCCGCGTCCCAGGTCGCCCAGGCCGGGACCCCGGAGCACCTGGAGCGGGCCAAACTGCTCCTGGCCGAGACCAAGCGGGGGCTGTACCTGATCCTGGCAGACGAGGAACCCGCCACCTCCGGCCCCGCCGACGGGGACGACGAGGCCTGAGGCGGCGGAGGCCGACGGGACCGGATCAACCGGGCCGGACAGCCGGGCCGGACAGCCGGGCCGGACAGCCGGGCCGAAGGCCAGGCCGAACAACATGAGGGCCCGGAACGGTGCGCACCGTCCCGGGCCCTCATGCGCCCGAACCCTCGCGTCCTTCCGGGAGGGCCCGGCTATTCTCCGGTGACACCGTCAGCGAGTTCCCGGAGCGCGTCCAGGTGCCCGTTGTGCCGCGCGGTCTCCTCGATCATGTGGACCAGTACCCAGCGCAGGGTCGTCCGGCCACGGTGGTCCGGGATGCCCCGGGAGGAGTTGCCCAGCTCCAGATGGGACGTGATCTCCCGGGAGCGCTCACACTGCGCGGCGTACTCGTCAAGCAGCTCGCCCAGGGGCCGTTGCGCGCCGACCCTGAACTCCCCGTCGGGGTCCTGCCTCGAATAGGGGGCCTGATCGGGTTGGTTGAGCATGACCACCTCGAACCAGAAGGCCTCCACCCAGCGCAGGTGCGATACCACCCCGCCGACCGTCATCATCGGCGAGGAGGGCAGAGGTGTGGCCGACGACAGGTCCGGGGCGAGGCCGGCGCACTTGCTGTGTACCGTCGCCCGGTGCCAGTCCAGCCAGGCCAGGAGCATCGTGCGCTCGTCCGCCGCCATGGGAGGATCGACACGCTCGGGCCGGGTCAGGGGACTGTTCTTGTCGCTCATGCCGGTATTCTCCTTCGGGTTGTGCCCGGTATCCACTGGTTTTCGGGCCGGGTGGCGACGATGAGGAGCGGGTGATGGCGGAACAGGGTCGCACGGGCAGGTCCGGACCGGGGCGAGGCCTGGTCGTGGGGGTGTGCCTGTTCGGGGCTGTTGCCCTGTTGGGTGCCCTGCTGGGCCCGCTGTGGTGGTGGCTCGCCCCGCGCCCGGAGGTGGCAGTCCTGGGCGACGGGGAAGTCTTTCCGGGTACGTCGGAGGAGGTCTTCGCGGGGGAGGGCTACTTCGTCCTCATCACCGCTGTGGCGGGCCTGGTCACCGGGTTCGGCACCTACATGGTCCAGTTCGCCCTGTCCCGGCGACGCTTCCAGGACCTGCGCCTGGTCTGTCTCGTCGCGGGTGCCCTCGGATCCGCTGCGGCGTCCCTACTGGTCTGGCGGATCGGTACCGCCCTGGACGCCCCGGCGCGGGAGGCGGTGCTGGCGGCCGACGCGGGGGAGACGGTCACCGCCGCGCTCCAGCTCCAGGCCACGGCATTCCTGATCGTCTGGCCCTTCGTCCACATCCTGCAGTACGGACTGCTGGACGGCATCAGTCTGCTGCGCGGCGACCAACCCGGGGTACCCGGACCCGCACCGGCTCAGGACGCCGCAGAGGGGAGCGAAGGCCCTGAAAAGGGGGCGGACCCCGCACAGTGGGCGGCCCCCGCCCAGGAAGGGCAGGAGCCGCCGACCGTCACGGAACGGGATACCGGCCCCGAGGATCCGCGGCGCTGAGCACGGTCCCAGGCGTCACAGTGACTGGACGGTGTCCTTGTACATCCCGTCGAGCAGGTCTCGGTACTTGTCCTCCACCGCCCTGCGGCGCATCTTCAGGCTCGGTGTGATCTCACCCTGCTCCACAGTCAGCTCGTTCGGCAGAACCACGAAGTCCTTGATGGTCTCGTGCCTCGGCAGCTCCTTGTTGAGCGCGTCGACGGCTTCCTGGACCATCTGCCGGACCTTGGGCTCCTTGGTGAGGCCGCTGTAGTTCAGCGCCCCCAGGCCGTTGGCCTCCGCCCAGGTGTCGATCGCCTCGGGGTCCAGCGCCACCAGTGCCACACAGTAGGGTCGGCGGTCCCCGTGCACGATCAGGTTGCTGACATAGGGGCAGAGCGACTTGAAGCGGCTCTCGATGCTCTGCGGCGCCACGTACTTGCCTGCAGAGGTCTTGATCAGCTCCTTCTTGCGGTCGGTGATCCGCAGCCGACCGTTCTCCAACACGCCCATGTCGCCGGTGGCGAACCAGCCGTCCTCGTCGAGCACCGCCTCGGTCGCACCGGTCAGGTTGTGGTAACCGCGCATCACGCCGCCGCCGCGCAGCAGGACCTCGCCGTCCTCGGCGATCTTCACCTCGGTCCCGGGCAGAGGAAGGCCGACCGTTCCGAAGCGCAGGTCACTGGGGCGGTTGAGGAAGGAGCCGGCGGAGGTCTCGGTCAGGCCGTAGCCCTCCAGGATGGTGATCCCCGCGCCGTAGAAGAACCGGCCGATCTCCGGTGACAGGGGTGCGCTGCCGGAGACGAAGAATTTCAGCCGCTCGCCGAAGCGGGCACGCAGCTTGCTGAAGACCAGCTTGTCGGCGACCTTGTGCTGGGCACCCAGCACACCGGTGGGCTCCTTGCCCTCTTCCCGCAGCCGTGCCACGCGGTCGCCTACGCCGAGGGCCCACCGGAAGATGCGGTATTTGGCGGCACCGCCCTCCTTGGCCTGCATGACGACCTTGTTGTACACCTTCTCGAAGATCCGGGGCGCGGCCGCCATGAAGGTCGGCTGAACGACGGCCAGGTTGTCCACGATCCGGTCGACCCGGCCGTCGACGGCGGTCCGGTAGCCGATACGCAACTGACTGACCTGCATGACTTTGCCGAAGGAGTGCGCCAAGGGGAGCCACAGGTACTGGACGTCGTCCTCGGTGATGAGTTCACCGCCCTGGGAGCTCATCTCCTCGCCGAGGACCTTGAGGGCCTCCGCTTCGTACAGCCAGTTGGCGTGGTCCAGGCGCACGCCCTTGGGGCGGCCGGTGGTGCCGGAGGTGTAGATCAGGGTGGCCAGGTGGTCCGGCTTGACCGCGGCGACCAGTTCGTCGAAGAGCTCCGGCCGCTCGGCGTGCAGTTCGGCGCCCTTGGCTTCCAGATCGGTAAAGCCGATGACCCAGTCGTCGTCGCCTCCGGCCGCGCCCTCGAAGGCGATGACCTTGGACAGGCCGGGCATGGCGCCGCGCTGCCCGACCAGTTTGGCGACCTGTTCATCGTTCTCGGCGAAGGCGACCATGCTGCCGGAGTCGGAGACGATGTAGGCGCAGTCGGGCGGGGTTGACGTGGGGTAGATGGTGGTAGACGCGCCGCCCGCACAGAGGATCGCGAGGTCGGCCAGGACCCACTCGATGCGCGTGTTGGAGGCGATCGCGCATCGCGCTTGGGAGGTCACGCCCAAGGAGTGCAGGCCAAGCGCGATGGCGCGGACACGGTCACGGGTCTGGGTCCAGGTGAGGGCCTCCCACTTCTCACTGCCCCCGGCGGCGCTAGTCACCGGGTAGCTGAACGCCTCCCGGCCGCCGGATTCGGCGACGCGGGAGGCGAACATGTCGGGAACGGACTGAAAGGGGGATGAAGTGTTGCCCATGTCACAAAACTACCCCTGGGTAGGGGGACCAGCAACAGTCCGTGCGTGAATGTGGGAAGGTCCACTACGCGGGCTGGGGAGCCCCGACCCGCCAGGGACTGCCGGGCCCGGCGAACCCCGCCCTTCCGCAGAACCCCGCACCGCCGCGGAACCGGAGCCGGCCTGGAAACCGGGCGGTCAGTTCGAACCGATGGGTGCGGTGACCGCCTCGGTCAGCTTGATCAGGTCCAGCGCGCCCAGCTCCATCTGGAGTCCGCGCCGCCCAGCGGACACGTACACCGCGTTCAGCCCGGTGATGGAGGAGTCGATCACCGTTCGCAGCCGCTTGCGCTGTCCCAGGGGGCTGATGCCGCCGCGTACGTACCCGGTGATCTTCTCCGCGCGGGCCGGGTCCGCCATGACCGCGCGCTTGCCGCCCACCGCCGCGGCCAGGGCCTTGAGATCGAGTGACGCGCTGACCGGCACCACCCCCACGGTGAATACGCCGTCCACCTCGGCCACGAGGGTCTTGAACACCTGCTGGTGGGGGACACCGATCGCGTCTGCGGCATCGGTCCCGTAGGCGTGCCCGTCGCCGCCACCCGGAACATCGTAGGGATGGAGGGTGTACGTGGTCTTGGTCCTACCGGCGGCCACGGTCGCGGGCGTGGCTTTTCCACTCATGGGTTACCTGGGCTTTCCACGTCGGTGTGTCGAAACGTTGCGGGCAGGTTAGGGCATGTTCGGCGGACACACCCTGCTGCGCGTCGCCCCAGCGGCACTGTCACCGCGCATCTGTCAGTTGACAGCCAAACCCGGGCGGGCCCCGCTGTGCGATGCTGCCGAGCTTGCGAGGCAGTGCACAGTAGGGGAACTCCTTCTTCGGCCTTGTGCTGGCACCGCCCACCCGTCGCCCGCCACCACCCTCAACGGACGCCTGCGGCGCGGCACCCCCCCCGTTCGTCGCCCGTCACCACCCTCAACGGACGCCTGCGGCGCGGCACCCCCCCGTTCGTCGCCCGTCACCACCCTCAACGGACGCCTGCGGCGCGGCACCCCCCGTTCGTCGCCCGTCACCACCCTCAACGGACGCCTGCGGCGCAGCGTCCCCTTCGCGACGGGCAGCATCCACCGAACACGCCCTAAGGCATGCGACCTAGTTGAAGGAGACACCGTTGTTTAGGAAGGGGCCCGCGGGAAGGTTGGGGAGGGTGGGGGTGGCAACCACACGGTTCTCTCTGCGCAGGAAGTGGGCAGCGACCGCCAGGCGGGTCGCCGCGTCCTCGGCTTCCAACAGGCGCTGCTTCTCCGCGGCGTCCAACACCACCGAGGCCGACACCGCGTGGGAGAGCGCGATCGGGTCCCGCGGCAGATCTCTCGTGGTCTCGGGGGCCATGCCGATGGCCGAGAGCCGTTCGCAGTACACCTCGTACAGGTCGCGCACCCTCTCGGCGTGGTCCTTGGCGTCGGGCCCCATCGGTTCGGGGAGCAAGGAGACGGTCGCTGTGGAGTACGCCTCGGGGGAGGAGACATCGACCTCGGTCAGATCGGTGATCGCGAACCTGGTGCCGCCCTCGACCACCAGGTCGTAGCGCCCGTCATCGTAGGTGCGCACGTCCCTTACCACGGCCGTGCAGCCGGTCGCGCTGACCACGGGGAGGGAGGGGCGGCCACCCGAACTGGCGGTGCTGGGCACCCCGGTGTCGGCACCTCCTGCGCCCTGCCCGGACTCGCTGGCCACCTCGTGCCCCAGTTCGATCCACACGACACCGAACCGGGCCGGGCGGCGCTCCCCACCACCGGTCTCGCCGCCGGCAAGGGTCGGGCCGAGCAGTTCCGAGACCAGCTGACGGTACCTCTGCTCGAAAATGTGGAGGGGAATCGTCATGCCGGGGAACAACACGGTGTTCAACGGGAAGATCGGGAGCGCCTCTGGCATGTTCCCAGTATGCCTCTCAGCCCGCGGGCGTGCGCTTCTGGTCGGGGCGCTGCGTGTCCGGTCCCCGGTGTTTCCGCGCACATTCGCCGCAGGTCCTCCCTGCCCGGCGTGTCGGGCCCGGCAACGTATCCGCGCCGAGGCCCTGTCGCATGTCAGGAACGTGCCCGGACAGCACGAACGGCCCGGGAGCGCCCCGGGCCGTTCGCGGTCGCCGCCGTGTTGACGGCGGACGGGTGTTAGGAGACCGCGGGGCCGGCGGTACCGGGCGCGCCCTGGCTGCCGCTGTCCTCGCTGGGCATGTCGCGGGCCACGAACGTCTCCACGTCGAACAGGTTGCCGTTGGAACGGTCTACGACGTTGAGGAGGGTCGACATCTTGGCGACCTCCTCGACCTGCTCCTGGATGAACCACTGGAGGAACTGCTCGCCGGTGTAATCGCCCTCGTCGCGGGCGACCTTGGCCAGGTGCTGGAACTGGTCGCTCACCTCGCGCTCCTGACGCAGGGCCAGGGCGACCAGGTCCCGGGTGACGGCGAAATCGGTCTCGATGGCGTCCACCGCCGGAAGGGCGAACGTCACGTCGTAGTCGAGAAGGAAGCGCACGATCATCATCGCGTGGTCGCGCTCTTCCAGGGACTGCTCGTAGAAGACCCTGGCCAACTGGGGCAGGTCCTGGTCGTCGAACCAAGCCGCGATCGCCACGTACTGGTGCGAAGCCGTGAACTCGTGCCGTACCTGATCGACCAGGAGGCGGTGGAACTTGGAAAGCGTGCTATCGCCGGTCGTGTTTGAAGTCATGCCACCACGATAACGCATTTAAAAGCGTTTCGCGAAGCGCGCAAAAAGGGAACTGAATTTGTTAGGTAAGCCTTTCAAAAGCTTGATGAGGTTAGGTATTCCAAACTTAGGTAATGCTCATGTCGCGTATTTGTGGGGGAGTGCTCGCCGATGTCCACCGAGGGCGGGTTCGCGCCGGTCGTGCGGGTGTGGTGTCCATCATTCGGACACCCCCACCCATGGATCGGGCAGTGCCCCCTAGACTGGGTTCGTGATCAGTCGAATCGACCTCCGAGGTTCCCAGGGCGACCCGCGCGACGTACTTCCGCGCGCCGAAATCGATGTGGCGGACGCCACTGAACGCGTCCGACCCATCTGCGATGACGTGCACCATCGCGGAAACCAGGCCCTGGTCGAACTCACCGAGCGCTTCGACGGTGTGCGGCTCACCGACATTCGTGTTCCCGCCGCCGCTATCGACACCGCCCTCACCGAACTCGACCCCGCCGTGCGCGCCGCGCTGGAGGAGTCGATCCGCCGTGCCCGCAAGGTCCACCGCGAGCAGCGGCGCCAGTCCCACACCACCCAGGTCGTGCCCGGCGGCACCGTCACGGAGAAGTGGATCCCGGTCAACCGCGTCGGCCTCTACGTGCCGGGCGGCCGCGCGGTCTACCCCTCCAGCGTCATCATGAACGTCGTCCCCGCCCAAGAAGCGGGTGTGTCCTCCCTGGCGGTCACCTCACCGCCCCAGAAGGAGTTCGGCGGTCTGCCCCACCCGACCATCCTCGCCGCCTGCGCCCTGCTCGGCGTCGACGAGGTCTACGCGGTCGGCGGTGCCCAGGCCGTGGCGATGTTCGCCTACGGCACGCAGGACTGCGAGCGCACCGACATGGTCACCGGCCCGGGCAACATCTGGGTCGCCGCAGCCAAACGCCTGCTCAAGGGCGTGATCGGTATCGACGCGGAGGCCGGTCCCACCGAGATCGCGATCCTGGCAGACGGCACCGCCAGCCCCGACTACGTCGCCGCCGACCTCATCAGCCAGGCCGAGCACGACGTCGTAGCCGCCTCCGTCCTGGTGACCCCGGACGAGGCCCTCGCCGCGGCGGTCACCGAGCGCCTCACCGAGCGCGTGGCCGCCACCAAGCACAGCGACCGCGTCCGCGAGGCCCTCGCCGGGCCGCAGTCCGGCATCGTCCTGGTCGACGACCTCGAACAGGGCCTGGCCGTCGTCGACGCGTACGCGGCGGAACACCTGGAGATCATGACCGCGGACGCCCCGGCCCTGGCCGCGCGCGTACGCAACGCCGGGGCGATCTTCGTCGGCGACCATTCCCCGGTCTCCCTCGGCGACTACGCCGCGGGCTCCAACCACGTGCTGCCCACCGGCGGCTGCGCCTGCCACTCCGGTGGCCTGAGCGTGCAGACTTTCCTGCGCGGGGTGCACATCGTCGAATACGACCCTGACGCGCTGGCCGACGTCGCCCAACACGTCATCACCCTGGCCGAGGCCGAGGACCTTCCCGCGCACGGCGAGGCGATCGCCGCACGCACGGGTCATGGAACCCGACCGGCCCGCGGAACCGACCGGGACTGACCACCCGGGACCCAGAACCCGGGACCAAACTTCAGGCCGGTGGGGCGGACCGTCCACGGGCGAACCCGTGACCGGACTGGTCACGGAGCAACACAGCCTCAGGCGCCCGCCCCGCCACAACAGACACATGAGCGTGAAACCAGTGAGCTTCACCCTGAACGACCTTCCGCTCCGCGACGACCTGCGCGGACGTTCTCCCTACGGCGCCCCGCAGCTGGACGTGCCGGTGGTCCTCAACACCAACGAGAACCCGCACGCACCCTCCCCGGCCCTGGCCAAGGCCCTGGCGGACGCCGTCGCCGACGCCGCCCTGGGCCTGAACCGCTACCCCGACCGGGACGCGGTCCGGCTGCGCCAGGGCCTGGCCGCCTACCTCGGCCACGGCCTCACCTCCGCGGACATCTGGGCGGCCAACGGATCCAACGAGATCCTCCAGCAGCTGCTCCAGGCCTTCGGCGGCCCCGGCCGCACCGCCATGGGATTCGAACCGTCCTACTCGATGCACCCGATCATCTCCCGCGGCACCGGGACGGGCTGGGTGTCCGTGCCGCGTGACGCCGACTTCCGTGTCGACGTCGACGCCGCCCTGGCCGCGATCGCCGGGCACGAGCCGAGCGTCATCTTCCTGACCTCGCCCAACAACCCCACCGGCACCTCCCTGGAACTCGACGCGATCGAGCGCATCGCCCAGGCCGCGCCGGGCGTGGTGGTCGTGGACGAGGCCTACGCAGAGTTCCGCCGCGAAGGCACGCCCAGCGCCCTCACCCTGCTGGCCGAACACCCCAAGGTCATCGTCTCGCGCACCATGTCCAAGGCCTTCGCCCTGGCCGGTGCGCGGGTGGGCTACCTTGCCGCGCACCCCGCGGTGGTCGACGCCCTGCAGCTGGTCCGCCTGCCCTACCACCTGTCCGCCGTCACCCAGGCGGTGGCCGTCACCGCCCTGGAGTACGCGGACGAACTCCTCGGCGCCGTCGCCGACCTGCGTGCCGAACGCGACTCCCTCGTCGCGTGGCTGCGCGCACAGGGTTTCTCGGTCGCCGACTCCGACGCCAACTTCATCATGTTCGGTGAGTTCGAGGATCGCACCAAGGTCTGGCAGAGCATGCTCGACCAGCAGGTCCTCATCCGCGAGGTCGGCCCGCCCGGCTGGCTGCGCGTCACCGTCGGCACCGCCGAGGAGATGGCCGCCTTCCGCGAGGCCCTCCTGCGGGCCACCGGCCGCTGACCGCCGCACGACTTCCCACCGCACCAGCGAAAGAGTGAGCATGAGCCGCACCGGGCGCGTCGAACGCGCAACCAAGGAAACCAAGGTCCTGGTCGAGGTCGACCTGGACGGCACCGGAGCCGCCGACGTCTCCACCGGTGTCGGCTTCTTCGACCACATGCTCGACCAGCTCGCCAAGCACGGCCTGTTCGACCTGACCGTGCGCACCGAGGGCGACCTGCACATCGATTCGCACCACACCATGGAGGACACCGCCCTCGCCCTGGGCGCCGCCTTCCGCGAGGCACTCGGCGACCGCGCGGGCATCCGCCGCTTCGCCGACGCCAAGGTTCCGCTGGACGAAGCGCTCGCCGAGGTCACCGTCGACGTCTCCGGCCGCCCCTACCTCGTGCACAGCGAACCCGAGGGTATGGCCCCGGTCATCGGGCGCGACTATGACACCACCATGACCCGGCACATCTTCGAATCCTTCGTGGCCCAGGCGCGCGTGGCCCTGCACGTCCACGTGCCCTACGGCCGCAACGCCCACCACATCGTCGAGGCCCAGTTCAAGGCGTTCGCCCGCGCCCTGCGCGTGGCCACCGAGGACGACCCCAGGGTGAGCGGAGTCCCGTCGACCAAGGGCGTCCTGTAGATGGACACCGACCTCTGGGGGATCGCCCTCCTCGTCCTCGCGGGGTTCCTGGCCGGCGGCGTGTACGCGCTCTGGAGCGTCAACCGCGGGATCGCCTTCGCGCTGGGCGGCTGCATGGCACTCGCCGCCGTCTCCGGTGCGCTCCGGCTCGGCTACTTCTAACACCTGCTGGTTCCAACAGAAGGAGACGGATCTGATGCCGTCACGCGTGGTCATCTTCGACTACGGCTCGGGCAACCTCCGCTCGGCCCAGCGCGCCATGGAGCGCACCGGCGCCGATGTCACAGTGACCTCCGACCCGCATGCCGCGCTCGACGCCGACGGGCTGGTCGTCCCCGGCGTGGGCGCGTTCAGCGCCTGCATGGCCAGCCTCGAGGCCGCGGGCGGTGACCGGATCATCGGCCGCCGCGTGGCCGGGGGGCGTCCGGTCCTGGGGGTCTGCGTGGGCATGCAGGTCCTCTTCGACCGCGGGATCGAGCAGGCAGACGTCCACGCGGAGGACAGCGCCACCGAGGGCTGCGGGGAGTGGCCCGGCACCGTCGAACGCCTGCGCGCGCCCGTGGTGCCCCACATGGGCTGGAACACCGTCACCCCGCCCGAGGACACGCGCCTCTTCGCGGGTCTGGGCCCCGAGGAGCGGTTCTACTTCGTGCACTCCTACGCGGTCCGCCACTGGGAGTTCGTCGCCATGAGCGACCGGGTCCGCGCACCTCGGGTGACCTGGTCCGAGCACGGTGAGCCGTTCGTGGCCGCCGTGGAGAACGGGCCGCTGAGCGCCACCCAGTTCCACCCGGAGAAGTCCGGCGACGCCGGCGCCCAGGTCCTCGCCAACTGGGTCGAGACCCTGTGAGCGACCGCCTCCCCACCCAGTGCCGCGTCAGTCGGGGTTTGCCCGCGACGGGGTGAACCTTGGCTGACGCGGCACTAGCTTCCACGCCGTATCCGAACCGAGAACGAGAAGGCCTCATGACCGACGAGAACACACCGTCGACCCCCGCACTCGAACTGCTCCCCGCCGTGGACGTGGCGGGCGGGCAGGCCGTCCAGCTCGTCCAGGGCAAGGCCGACTCCGGCGGGAAGTACGGCGACCCCTTCGCGGCGGCCAGCGGCTGGCAGGCCGCCGGGTCCGAGTGGATCCACCTGGTGGACCTGGACGCCGCCTTCGGGCGCGGGCACAACCGGGACCTGCTGCGCGACATCGTGGGCCGCCTCGACGTGAAGGTCGAGATGTCCGGCGGCATCCGCGACGACGAGTCGCTGGAAGCGGCCCTGTCCACCGGCTGCACGCGCGTCAACATCGGCACCGCCGCCTTGGAGAACCCCGAGTGGTGCGCCAAGATCATCGCCGAGCACGGCGACCGGATCGCCATCGGCCTCGACGTGCGGGGTACAACCCTGGCCGCCCGCGGCTGGACCCGCGACGGCGGCGACCTGCTGGAGACGCTCGCCCGGCTTGAGGCCGAGGGCTGCGCCCGCTACGTCGTCACCGACGTCAACAAGGACGGCACCCTCAAGGGCCCCAACCTGGACCTGCTGCGCACCGTCTGCGAGCGCACCGACAAGCCGGTGGTCGCCAGCGGCGGCGTGTCCAGCCTCGCCGACCTGGAGGCCGTCGCCACCCTGGTTCCGCTGGGTGTCGAGGGCGCCATCATGGGCACCGCCCTCTACGAGGGCGCGTTCACCCTGGAGGACGCCCTGGCCACGGTGGGGAGCGCGGACCGGTGAGCCTGTCCATCCGCGTCATTCCCTGCCTGGACGTCGACGCCGGACGCGTCGTCAAGGGTGTGAACTTCGAGAACCTGCGTGACGCCGGCGATCCCGTGGAGCTCGCGTCCACCTACGACGGCGGCGGAGCGGACGAGCTCACCTTCCTCGACGTCACGGCCTCCAGCGGCGACCGCGAGACCACTTACGACGTGGTCCGCCGCACCGCTGACCAGGTGTTCATCCCGCTGACGGTCGGGGGAGGGGTCCGTTCCCCCGACGACGTCGACCGACTGCTGCGCGCGGGCGCCGACAAGGTCGGGGTGAACACCGCCGCGATCGCCCGCCCAGAGCTGATCGGGGAGATCGCCGAACGGTTCGGCCGCCAGGTCTTGGTGCTGTCCGCTGACGTTCGCCGGGTGCGCGAGGGTGCAGAACCCACCCCCAGCGGGTTCGAGGTCACGACGCACGGCGGCCGCAAGGGCACCGGACTCGACGCCCTGGAGTGGTGTGAGCGCGCCGCTGAGCTGGGCGCCGGGGAGATCCTGCTCAACTCCATGGACGCCGACGGGACCAAGGCCGGTTTCGACCTGGAGCTCATCCGTGCCGTGCGGGCGCGCGTCGACATCCCGCTGATCGCGTCGGGCGGCGCGGGTGCGGTCGAGCACTTCGTGCCGGCGATCGAGGCCGGCGCGGACGCTGTCCTGGCCGCCACGGTCTTCCATTTCGGTGAGTTCACGATCGCCGACGTCAAGAAGAGCCTGCGCGAAGCCGGGTATCCGGTCCGCTAGCGCGATCGAGGAAAGGCCCAGAGCGCCCCGGGGTCATGCCCCCACGGGAACGCCCCCTTCTCGGTTGACAGGAGGTGGCGAATTTGTCGTTCGGGGATAGGTAGGTCTGTCCCTTTGGTGCGCTTTTCGGTTGTGAGGTAAACGTTTCTCCGCCTTCGGACATCGAACTGGTGTGCAGGAGAATACGACGGGGGAAGGAACAGCCAGTATGCAGGCGCACAACAGGGGTAGGCCGACCGCGCGCGTGGCGGCCGTACTCGCCGCCACCGCACTCGCGGCCACGACCGGCCTCGCCGGTTCGGGTACGGCCCTGGCCGATGATCTCGAACAGACCTCCGAGGAAGCGGTCGCCGAAATCCAGGCCCAGGACTGGCCTGAGTTCTCCAAGGGTGACAGCGCCATCGACATCCGCGCGGTGAAGATGCTGCTGAGCTACATCGAGATCAACCCCGGCGAGATCAACAACGAGTTCGACGAGGACCTCGAAGCCGCGCTCATCAGCTACCAGGAGGCCTTCGACCTGGAGGGCAACGGTGAGCTGAACGAGGAGACCTGGGAGGACCTGCGCGACCGGATCTTCGGCCAGGCGGTGTTCGGCCCCGGCAGCACCGGCCCCGTCGTGGAGATGATCCAGAGGGTCCTCAACGCCAAGTACAACTACCACCTGGCCACTGACGGCGTGTACGGCTACTGGACCGAAGCGGCCGTCCGCGAGGTCCAGGACCAGTTCGACATCGGTGTCGACGGCATCTTCGGCCCGCTCAGCTTCGAAGCACTCATCACCTACCAGGACTTCGACCGGTAGGCCGCCCGCGGCGGTCGGTGCCCGGTGCCCGGTGCCGGTGCCCGACGCCGCTGCTCCCGGGTCACCGACTCTTCGGTGGCCCGGGCTCTCTCGTGCTACGGGCCTTTCGTGCTCCGGGGTCGCTTTTGGCCGAATTGCCCCCTGGTCTCATGTAATTGCAGAGAGTTATTGATGCGTGGCGCTCCGTTAATAGATTTGAGATTCGTGTGAGCATGTTGCCCGTCCAGCCATCCCGCTCGGGGTGGACAGCCACGGGAAGGAACACCCACCCAGCATGTTCGCCAACCACGACAAACACACCTGCCCGCGACTGGTCGCCCTGCTCGCGGCCGGCGCGATCGCCACGACCTTCACCGTGGGCTCCGCCACAGCTGCCCACGCCGACGACCTCGACCGCACCTCCGACGAGGTCGTGGCCCTCATCGAGAGCCAGGAGTGGCCGAACTACGCCAACGGCGACCCGGACCACGTCGACATCGAGGCCGCGCAGATGCTGCTGGTCTTCCACGGCTACGACTCCGGCCCGCAGTCGCCGGTCTTCGACGACGCACTGGAGGAACAGGTCCGCGCCTTCCAGAGCGAGCCGGACAACGACCTGGTCGAGACGGGCATGCTGGACGACGAGACCTGGCTGCTGCTCCGCGAGCGCACCTTCGAAGAGCACTACGGTCCGGGCAACGAGGGCATCGTCGTCCGGATGATCCAGACCGTCCTCAACGAGAAGCTCGACGCTGGGCTGGATGTCGACGGCATCTACGGTGAGGCGACCCAGAACGCCGTCTGCGGCGCCCAGGTGATCTTCGAGATCGGCGAGGACGGGCTCTTCGGCCACCTCACCTTCCGCGCCCTCATCCACTACGACCACGAGAACAACGACGACTCGGTCCGCGACGCGGAATGCAGCGACGACGTCGACACAGAGGCGGCGAAGGCAGTGGACGCCGAAGCCGAAGCCGCGGCCGAGGCCGAGGAATCCGACGCCGACGCGGAGGCCGACGACGAAGCCCCGGCCGAGGACCAGGACGACCTGCGCCTCTACTAACAGGTCTCAGAGGCCGGCGGGGTACGCCGAACCACCTGCCCCGACCGCTCACGGCCCGGGACGCCAGCCATGGCGCCCGGGCCGTTCGCGTGCACAGACTGTCGACCCGGTCCAGGGTGAGTTGTACGGAATAGCACGGATGTGTCCGGTGCTGAAACAATCCGGTGGTAGCTGTCGGCGCCCCTGGATAGGTTGGCCCGACACGCGCTCCGTGCCCTTCGGCATGCCCAGCCGAAGCCGTCCGGGGCGCGCGGTGTTGGGCGAGAGCACGGACAACGGAAGCGGGGGCGTATGGCGCAGGGCACCACGACGGCGAACAAGGAGCGGGCAGCGCAGACCCCACCGCCGGCGAGCGGCGCTACGGACGCCCGGAAGCAACCTGCCAGACCCCAGCACAAGGCCGTATTCACCCGAGGCGTGCGCGTGCTGGCCGTCGCGGCCCGCACCGAGCCATGGATCTTCATCGCCGCAGCCGCGGGTGCCATGCTGCACGCCGCGGTCACCGTGGCCTCCGCCTCCGTGCTCGGCTACCTCACCGACAACACCATCCTCCCGGCCTTCGCCACCGGCAGCACCACGGCGGCCGCACTGCTCGCCGCGGCGGCCCTACTCATGGCCGTCGGGCTCGGCAAGGCCGTAGGTCTGGCCGTGCGCCGCCTCCTCGCCGGACTCATGCAGTTCCGCATGCAGGCCCGCTACCGCCGCGCCGTCTCCCGCAAGTACCTCGAACTCCCGCTCTCCTGGCACCACCGCCACCCCACCGGACAGCTCCTGTCCAACGCCAACGCCGACGTCGAGGCTTCCTGGCAGCCGCTCGCACCACTGCCCATGGTCGTCGGCAGCATATTCATGCTGTTCATCGCCGCCATCGCCATGATCGTCACCGACCCGGTCCTCGCCCTGGTCGCCTTCGTCGTCTTCCCGATCCTCGCCGCGGCCAACGTCGCCTTCCAACGCCGCGTGTCCCCGATGGCCTCCAGGGCCCAGGCACTGCGCGCCGAAGTCAGCGGGGTGGCCCACGAGTCCTTCGACGGCGCCCTCGTCGTCAAGACCCTCGGCCGAGAGGACACCGAGACCGAGCGCTTCACCGAAGCCGCACACCGCCTGCGCGACGCGCAGATCCAGGTCGGGCGGATGCGCTCCATGTTCGACCCCTTCATGGAGTCCCTGCCCAACTTCGGCGTCCTCGCCGTCCTGCTCCTGGGTATGTGGCGCCTGTCCACCGGCGCCATCGAACCCGGCGACCTCGTCCAGATCGCCTTCCTCTTCACCCTCCTCGCCCTGCCCATCCGCTCCTTCGGGTGGCTCCTGGGAGACCTGCCCCGCAGCGTCGTCGGCTGGGACCGCGTCCAGTCCGTCCTCCGCGCCGGAGGCGCCATGGTCTACGGCGACCAGGCCCTCGAACCCTCACCCCGCGGCCTCGCCCTGAGCGTCCGAGACGTCACCTTCTCCTACGCCGACGCCTACGAAGCCGACTCCGAGAGCAGCGGCCGCGACCTCATGGACGACAGCGCCACCGGCGCCCGCAGCACCGTCCTCAACGGCGTGGACTTCGACATCGCCCCCGGACGCACCGTCGCCGTCGTCGGTCCCACCGGCTCGGGCAAGTCCACCCTCACCACCGTCCTCATGCGTTTGGTCGACCCCGAGAGCGGCACCGTCACCTACGACGGCGTGGACCTGCGCGATCTCGCCCGCGACCAGGTCCCGCGACACGCCGCACTCGTGCCCCAAGGCACCTTCGTGTTCGAGGACTCCGTCCGCGACAACATCGGTCTCGGCGCCGCGGGGGTCGACGACGACCAGATCTGGGCCGCCCTGCGCCTGGCCCGAGCCGACGGCTTCATCCGCGAACTCGACGGCGGGCTCGACGCCCAGCTGGGGGAGAAGGGCACCACCCTCTCCGGCGGCCAGCGCCAGCGCCTCGCCCTGGCCCGCGCCATCGTCCGCCGCCCCAGACTCCTGATCATGGACGACGCCACCTCGGCCGTCGACCCGCAGATCGAGGCGCAGATCCTCGCCGGACTGCGCGAACGCGACGACGCCGCCACGGTGCTCGTGGTCGCCTACCGCCGAGCCACCATCGAACTGGCGGACGAGGTCCTCTACATGGAGGGCGGCCGCGTCCTGGGCCGCGGTACCCACGAGGAGCTCCTGGCCACCTCGCCGGGCTACACCAAGCTCGTCACCGCTTACGAACGCGCCTCAGCAGAGAACGAGGCGGAGCGCACACCGGTCCCCGAGGAGCCGGGACCGGCCGAACCGCACCGCAGCGTCGGAGGGCACGGCAACGACGCCACCGAGGAGAGCAGCCGATGAGCGCACCCGCACGGACCCGCACCGACGACAGGCCGGAGCAAGCGGCCGACCGGCAGCGCCCCGACAGCGACCCGGTCCTCTCCCTGCACCGCAACCAGGACACCGCGCTCGGCACCATCAAGCGCGGCCTCCAACTGTCCCCGGAGTTCGCCAAGGGCCTCTGGCTCACCCTGTGCTTCGCCGTGGTCGCCACGGGGGGCAAGGTCATCGTGCCCATCGCGGTCCAGCAGATCATCGACAGCGGACTCACCGGGACGGGCGGCCCGGACCTGGAGTTCGTCACCCGCATGGTGGCGGTCTGCGCCGGGCTCCTCGTGGTCACCATGGTCTGCTCGTTCCTGATGAACCTGCGGCTCTACCGGGCCACCGAGTCCGGTCTGGCGACCCTGCGCCGCAAGGCCTTCCGGCACGTCCACGACCTGTCCGTGCTCACCCAGAACAGCGAGCGCAAGGGCGCCCTGGTCTCCCGCGTCACCGGAGACGTGGACCAGATCAGCCACTTCATGCAGTGGGGCGGCCTGCTCCTGCTGGTCAGCACCGGGCAGCTCTTCGTGGCCACCACACTCATGGCGGTCTACTCCTGGCAGCTCACCCTCGTGGTGTGGATCTGCGTCCTGCCGCTGCTGTTCGGCGTCCGCTGGCTCCAGAAACTGCTCTCCAAGGCCTATCTCAAGGTCCGCGAACGCACCGGTGACATGCTCGGCGCCATCGGCGAGACCGTCATGGGCGCCGCCGTCATCCGCGCCCACGGCACGGAGGAGCGCACCGCGGGCCGCATCGACACCACCGTCTTCGCCACCCGCAGGGCCCAGGTGAAGGCCCAGCGCCTGTCCATGGCGGTCTCGCCCTTCGCGGAGATCGTCGCAGCCATCGGCAACACCGCGGTCGTCCTGGTCGGCGTGTGGCTGGGCATCGGCGGCGACCTCACCGCGGGCCAGCTCATCGCCTTCCTGTTCCTCATGACCCTCTTCATCCAGCCGATGATGATGGCCACGGAGATCTTCAACGAGGCACAGAACGCCATCGCCGGCTGGCGCCGCGTCCTCGGGGTCCTGGACACCGTCCCCGACATCGCGGACCCGGGAGAGGCCGGACGCGTTCTGCCGCGCGGCGCGGTCAGGGTCGGGTTCGACCATGTCACGTACTCCTACCCGGACGGGCCGGTCGTCCTGGACGGCATCGACGTGGAGATCACCCCGGGTACCCGGGTCGCGGTCGTCGGCGAGACCGGGTCGGGCAAGACCACGTTCGTCAAGCTCCTCACCCGTCTCATGGACCCCGGCTCCGGGACCGTCAGTCTGGACGGCGTCGACCTGCGGGAGGTGGCCTTCTCGTCTCTGCGCGGCCGCGTCGTCATGGTGCCCCAGGAGGGCTTCCTGTTTGACAGCTCTCTGGGGGCCAACATCCGCTTCGCCCGGCCGGAGAGCAGCGACGCCGAACTCGAGGCGGCCGTCACCGAACTCGGCTTGGCCGACTGGCTCGGCAGCCTCGCCCACGGCCTGGACACACCGGTCGGCCAACGGGGCGAGTCCATGTCGGCGGGGGAGCGGCAGCTCGTCGCGCTCGTGCGGGCCTACATCGCCGACCCGGACCTGCTCGTTCTCGACGAGGCCACCTCAGCCGTCGATCCGCACACCGAGGTGCGCATCCAGCGCGCCCTGGACCGGCTCACCAAGGGCCGCACCTCGGTCGCCATCGCCCACCGGCTCTCCACCGCGGAGGCGGCCGACCGGGTGCTGGTCTTCGACGACGGCAAGATCGTGCAGAGCGGTTCCCACGGCGAACTCGTCGCCGTACCCGGCGTCTACGCGAACCTCTACGCCTCCTGGGTGCGTTCCTCGGCTTGAGTTCGAGGGCCGGAGGGGCTGGGGTGTAGCAAGCACAGCGCAAGAGGAGTCAAGCCGCTAGCGAGGAACGAGCGAGATCCTGGTCTGCGCGCGTCAGCGTGTCCGTTGAGGGTTGGTGGCGGGCGACGTGGGGTCCTGGTCTGCGCGCGTCAGCGTGTCCGTTGAGGGTTGGTGGCGGGCGACGGGTGGGCGGAGGCCCACAACAAACACGGTGCCCTCTACCGCCACCAGTGGGCGGCCAGCAGCTCCGGCACCAGTGGTTCGGCCAGCAGGCTCACGTCGGGGTCGTCGTCGCCCGGGTAGCGCACGGTCAGTGCCACCCCCGGTACGCGTTCGCGTCCGGGGGTGGCACCCACCGCGACGAACGTCCCGCGCAGCTGTACCAGGTGCTCCGCGAAGCGCTGGTCGTAGGTCGAACCGGCGAACAGCAGCGCGCGGTAGTCGGTCACCGCGGCCAGGTGCCGGTCCGTGTGCGACCACTCCCCGGTCTCCCGGGCGTGGGCGACGCGGACCGGCCCGCGGCGCAGCGCCTGCACCCCCTGTTCGGCCGAGGCCATGCGCTCCGCCGGGGCCACCAGGTGCACCCCGTGCGGGGAGTCCAACACCTGCGCCGCCTCGGGCAGCCACTCGGGGGCGCTGTCCAACAGGACACGGACGGCGTTGGCGGCCCGCCGCAACAGCCCCGGAAAGTTGGCGCTGCTGCCCGACGGGGGAGCACCCAGCCGGTGCCCCAGCAGCAACAGCAGTGCCAGCGCGTGCTGCTGCGCGCGGGAGCGCACGCCGCTCTTCTCCTCACCCGCGTGCAACGGCACCAGCAGGTCCGCGTACCGGGACACCACCGCGTCCGGCTCCGGGGCCAGCACGATCACCGGGGAACGTCCCACATAGCGGTCCAGGACCGTGCAGAGCTCCCGCTGGCCCTCACCCAAGGTCACAGCCACCACAAGGCTCTCCGGGCCCGCAGGAGGCTCCTCCGCGGAGGAGGAGAAGTCCGCGTGGGCGCCGATCCCCGACCTCCGCAGCCGGGCCGCCGCCACCGCGCAGATGTGCCGCGCCGCTCCTAGGCCCAGGAACCGCACCGCCGCGGGTTCGTCCTCCAGCAGCGCGGGCAGCGCGGCGTACGGGTCCCAGCGCGGGAAACGCTGGGCGAGCGCGGTCAACGCGGCGGGCTTCCCCGTCAGGTCTGCGGTCAGGGACTCGGAGGTCACGTCAGGCTCCCAAGCTGGCAGGACTGTCGCGGCGGCGACGTCACGGACCCACGAACTCTAATTCCTGGCACCGGTTTACCGGAGCACTCGGCCGCCGACCGCTGTCAAGCAGTACCCGGTGAGCACCGCTTGGACGTCGGCCATAACCTGGGAAGCATGAGCGCCACCAACCTCGATCCGGGCATCTCCGCACGGCTGAAGCGGAACCCGGACGGCCTCGTCCCTGTCGTCGTGCAGCAGTACGACAGCGGGCAGGTCCTCATGCTCGCATGGATGGACGACGAGGCCCTGCACCGCACCCTCAGTACACGCGAGGCCACGTACTGGTCGCGCAGCCGGGGCGAGTACTGGGTCAAGGGCGCCACTTCAGGACACACCCAACGTGTGGTTTCCGTCGCACTCGACTGTGACGGCGACACCCTCCTGGTCCGTGTCGACCAGGCCGGTGCCGCATGTCACACCGGCGACCCCACGTGCTTCGACGCGGGACGACTTCTGTGACCTCCACCAAGACCGCCGCCACAAAGCTTCGCCGCGAGTACGGACTCACCATGCTCGTCATGGCTTCCGGGGCCGGGCTCATGCTGGGCGCCTCCGGCATGGAATGGGTCACCGGCGAGCTCAGCTCGCCCGGGGACGTGGCCGCCGTCCCGGTCGAGCTCACCGGCGGCGACCTCACCGGTGCGCTCACCGGCCTGGGATGGGCCGGGCTCGCCGGGCTGGCGGGCCTGTACGCCGCGCGCTCCTGGGCCCGCCGCCTCGTCGGGCTCCTCGTCGCCGCCTGCGGTGCCTTCGCCATCACCTCCGTGTGGGCGGCGACCCGCACCGGCGAACTCGTCGACACCGTCTCCGCGTCGACCACCGACACGGCCGGAACCGGCCAGGTCATCGGCACACCCGAGCTCCACGCACTCGGTCCGGCACTGGGCGTGGCCGGAGCCGTACTCCTGGTCCTCACCGGTCTGGTCGCGGTACTGCGTGCCCCTGCCTGGCCGGGTATGGGCACCCGGTACGATCGGACCGCCGCACCGCGTCCGCACCAGGCTGAGACACCCGCCGACCTGTGGAAATCGCTGGATGCCGGTGACGACCCCACTCTTGACGCCCCGGGTGACGGCGCGCCCGCCGGAGACGAACCGGCGGCCCGGGCCGAACCCGAGGGCGGCACCGAACCCGCACCGCCGGCCGAACGGCCGGCCCAACCTAAGGAGAGCCCCTGATGGCCGACGAGCACCACGAAGAGCACGACGACCACGGCAACACCTGGTCCGCCTGGTTCCTCACCGTCTCCTGGATCATCGCCTGGACCGTGGCCGCGGTCGCCGTCATCTTCGGCGGCGATCTGGTGCTGTGGACGTTCATCGCTCTGGGTGCCAGCGTCGTGCTCGCCGTCATCGCCGGGATCATGAAGAAGGTCGGTCTGGGCCGCACGGAGCCGCGGCCGGTGCCGCCCACACGCGAGGAGTGGGAAGCGGGCCGTGAGGTGTCGGCCACGGGCGGCAACTAGCCCTTCCGGCCGGAGAACCGGTAAATCCGCAGCTCACAACGGATGAGTAACGGAAAATGGACGAAGGTCGCATGGGGCAGGTAGATTCACCCCACCGGCCCTGTCAGCCGCTACGGACCCGGTCAGTGCTGTCTCGCTGATCTGGCATCATGCGAATTCGCTTGCGGCCAGTGATCCCGGTGACCCAACCCTGCCCCATGTTGGGCCGACGTGTGCGTCTGGCCGCGTCGCGTCAAACCCCTTGTCCTCTTCCGGAAAGACACTTCACTCATGAGCTATGGTCCCCCGCCTCCCGGCAACCCCGGCCCGCCGCCCCCGCCCCCCGGCGGCGGCTACGGCCCCCCGAGCGGCGGCTACGGCCCGCCCACCGGCGGCTACGGCCCCCCGAGCGGCGGCTACGGCCCGCCCAGTGGCGGTTACGGCGGCTTCGGCGGCCAGCCCCCGTCCGAGCCGCCCAAGAACTACCTGCTGTTCAACATCCTGGGCATCTTCGGCTGCATGGTCCTGGGGATCATCGGCCTCGTCTTCGCCCTCCAGGTCAACAGCAAGTGGCAGATGGGCGACTACGCGGGCGCAGAATCCGCGGCCAACACAGCGAAGATCCTGGGCATCATCGGCCTCGTCTGCTTCATCCTCGCGGCGATCTGGTGGATCTTCTACATCCTCGTGCTCGGCCTCGCCATCGGCACGTCGCCCACGTACTACTAGCCTGGCCCGTTCTCTGGCAGCAGGCCCATCGCGCTCCGCCCCCGGCACACCGGGGGCGGAGCGGGGTCTTTCCCACCCACGTGCCGGGAATGGCCCGGCGGTAGGCTCGAACACGTGCAGCACGACGAGAAGCGCAGCCCAGCGCCCGGCCCCGCCCCGAGCCCGGCGGCCCCGAACGCCAGCCCCTCGGACACGGCAGCGATGTCCCCGGGCCGGATCGAGCGCGCCTTCCGACGGATCCACCCGGCCACCTGGCCGCTGGGCGTGGCCGTCCTCGGCCTCGCCGGGGCGACACTGCTCCACTTCGTCGACCCCAACGAACCTGGCAACTATCCCACCTGCCCCTGGCTGCTGCTCACCGGCACCTTCTGCCCCGGCTGCGGCACCATGCGCGCCATTGCCCTGGTCACCCACCTGGACATCCTCGGCGCCGTCAGCATGAACCCGCTGCTGTTCCTGCTGGTCCCCTACATCCTCTTCGCCTACGCCACCTGGCTGATCGGCACGCTTCGCCCCCGGACACGCCCGCGAAACCTCACCCCCACCTGGCTGATCTGGTCGATCCTGGTGGCCTTCGTCTTCTTCTGGGTGGCCCGCAACCTGCCCTGGTTCTCCTTCCTCGCACCGGGTACGCCGCTCCTGCCAGGGTGGTGACCCGGAGCAGCCCCCGGCGGCCACCTACGGCCAACCGGGGCGCTGACACGGGGGCCGCGACCCCCGGCCCGCCAAGGGTCGATACGATGACCAGCACACGGTGTAACGGCCGAGCGCCCGAGTCCGCTCCGCCGACCGCGTCCGACCACGGACCGGCCACCGCGTACCGAAACCATGGACGAGGGAGCTAGAACTGGTGAGCGTGCTCGACGAGATCCTCGACGGAGTACGCGCTGACCTGGCGCAGCGGCAAGAGGCCCTCCCCCTGGACCGCCTCAAGGCCCAAGCCGAGTCGGTGCCCGTTCCGAAGGACGCCGAAGCCGCCCTGCGCCGCCCCGGCGTCCACGTGATCGCCGAGGTCAAGCGCGCCAGCCCCTCCAAGGGGCCACTCGCCAGCATCAGCGACCCCGCGGAACTGGCCCGCGACTACGAGGCCGGCGGGGCCACCCTGATCAGCGTCCTCACCGAGCAGCGTCGCTTCAACGGCAGCCTCGAAGACCTCCAAGCGGTGCACACCGCGGTCGAGACGCCCCTGCTGCGCAAGGACTTCGTCGTCAGCTCCTACCAGCTGTGGGAGGCCCGCGTCTTCGGTGCCTCCGCGGTCCTGCTCATCGTCGCCGCTCTGCCCCAGGAGGCCCTGGTGTCCCTGGTCGAGCGGGCCCGCTCGCTGGACCTCACCCCCCTGGTCGAGGTCCACGACGAGGAGGAGGTCGCCCGGGCCCTGGACGCCGGAGCCACCGTCATCGGCGTCAACGCGCGCAACCTCAAAACCCTCGAGGTCGACCGGGACACCTTCGCCCGGCTCGCGCCCCTCATCCCCGCGGACCGCGTCAGGATCGCCGAGTCCGGGGTACGCGGCCCGCACGATCTGCTGGCCTACGCCGGTGCCGGAGCCGGTGCCGTCCTGGTGGGAGAGAGCCTCGTCCGCGGCGGGAACCCGCGCGAGGCCGTCGCCGACCTCGTGACCGCCGGAGCCCACCCCGCGCTGCGCGACCGGAACTGACGGCGCGGAACCGACAGGGATTCACGATGGGATCGACGAAGGCGACTCAGAACCATGTGCGCCGATGGCGATGGCGGAGCCCGTAGGCGCGAGCCGCGGGTTCACACCGCCGCGTTCAACCCAGAACCAACCGCGCCGCCGGAGCCGGGCGGCGCACCACCGGTCGGCGCGCGGCCTCCCGCGGATCGAGGTCCGGGGGAGCACCCGCGGTCGGCCTCCGCATCCCAGGAGAACTTCCCATGAGCCACGAACAACCGGTGCCCGACGCCCGAGGGCACTACGGCCGCTTCGGCGGCCGGTTCGCGCCCGAGGCCCTCATCGCCGCCCTCGACGAGGTCGAGGCCGAGTGGGACAAGGCCAAGAACGACCCCGAGTTCCAGCGCGAGTTCGACGCCCTCCTCAAGGGCTACGCGGGTCGTCCCAGCCTCGTCACCGAGGCCCACAACCTCTCCGAGCACGCCGGCGGCGCACGGATCCTCCTCAAACGCGAGGACCTCAACCACACCGGCTCGCACAAGATCAACAACGTGCTGGGCCAGGCGCTGCTCACCAAGCGCATGGGCAAGACCCGCGTGATCGCCGAGACCGGCGCCGGTCAGCACGGCGTGGCCACCGCCACCGCCTGCGCCCTCATGGGCCTGGACTGCGTCATCTACATGGGGGAGGAGGACACCGAACGCCAGGCGCTCAACGTCGCCCGCATGCGGATGCTCGGTGCCGAGGTCGTCCCGGTCACCATCGGTAGCCGCACCCTCAAGGACGCCATCAACGAGACCTTCCGGGACTGGGTCGCCAACGTCGACCACACCCACTACCTCTTCGGCACCGCCGCGGGCCCGCACCCCTTCCCCAAGCTGGTGCGCGACCTCCACTTCACGGTCGGCGCGGAGGCACGCGAACAGGTCATCGAGCTCACCGGCGGGCTTCCCGACGCGGTCGCCGCCTGCGTCGGCGGCGGCTCCAACGCCATCGCGATCTTCGCCGCCTTCATCCCCGACGAGAGCGTCGCCCTCTACGGCTTCGAGGCCGGGGGAGACGGGTCCGACACCGACCAGACCGCCGCCTCCATCACCGCGGGCAGCCAGGGCGTCTTCCACGGCGCCCGCACCTTCGTCCTCCAGGACGACTACGGCCAGACCCTGCCCAGCCACTCGATCTCCGCGGGGCTCGACTACCCGGCGGTGGGCCCCGAGCACGCCCACCTGGCCGACACCGGACGTGCCGTCTACGAGCCCGTCACGGACACCGAGGCCATGGACGCCTTCCGCCTGCTGTGCCGGACCGAAGGCATCATCCCCGCCATCGAGAGCGCCCACGCCCTGGCCGGAGCCCTCAAGCTCGGCCAGCGCCTGGGTACCGGATCCGTGATCCTGGTGAACCTCTCCGGGCGCGGTGACAAGGACGTCAACACCGCGGCCACCTACTTCGGCCTCGTCGACTCGGAGGGACAGGCGTGATGGGCGCGACCACACTGCAGACCAAGCTGGCCCAGGCCCGTGAGGCCGACCGCGCCGCACTCATCGGCTACCTGCCCGCCGGGTTCCCCGACGTGGAGTCCTCGATCCGAGTCGTCCAGGCCATGGTCGAGGGCGGGTGCGACGTCATCGAGGTCGGCCTGCCCTACTCCGACCCCATGATGGACGGTCCCACCATCCAACGCGCCGCCGACCAGGCACTGGCCTCGGGCACCACCACCGACGACGTCTTCACGGTCGTGGAGGCCACCGCCGCCACCGGCGCCGCCGCCCTGGTCATGTCCTACTGGAACCCGATCGAGCGCTACGGCGTGGATCGCTTCGCCACCGAGCTCGCCAAGGCGGGCGGGGCCGGGGTCATCACCCCCGACCTCATCCCGGAAGAGGCCGAGGAGTGGTACGCCGCCTCCGACCGGGCCGGGCTGGACCGGATCTTCCTCGTGGCGCCCTCCTCCTCCGACCGGCGGCTGGAGCTCACCACAGGCGCCAGCAGCGGGTTCGTGTACGCGGCTTCGCTCATGGGCGTCACCGGAACCCGGGCCCAGGTCGCCGACACCGCGGAGACCCTGGTACGGCGCACTCGCGAGGTCACCCGTGAGTCGCGTCTGCCGATCTGCGTGGGCCTGGGAATCTCCACGTCCGCGCAGGCCGCGGAGGTCGCCGGGTACGCCGACGGGGTCATCGTGGGCGCCGGCTTCTGTCAGCGCGTCTTGGACGCACCCGACCTGGAGACCGGTCTCGTGGCCGTGCGCTCCTTTGCCCAGGAGCTGGCCGCCGGGGTCCGCTCCCGGTAGCGCCGATCTTCGGTTGGACGGCCACCGGCCGGACTCCAGGCCAGCGGTGGGTCGCCCCTCGACGGGCGACCCACCGTTTTTCTGTGACCGGGCAGGTGCGGGCGCACAGAGGGTCCCGAACCGCACGGCTCCGTGTCACGAGGACGATACACACAGTAGGCTCAGTGTCGACACTCAGGGCAATGGCTTGCCTACCCAAAGCCATGCTCGCGGATGACCGACCCCTCTCCGAAGGCCCGACATGCCGGACACCACCGATGACGCCCCCGCCCCGCCGCGATCCCGCTGGGAGCAGGTCCAACCCTGGCTCACCCTCGCCTGCAGAGTCGGTCTCGCCGCCGTCCTCATCACCGCAGCCGTCACCAAGTTCCCGCCGGCCCTGTCCGTCCAGGCGGTCGAGGCCTACGACCTCTTCTCGCCAGAGTTTGCCCAGCTCATCGGCTATACTCTGCCCCTCTTCGAGCTCGCCTTGGCCCTACTCCTGATCATCGGACTCGCCAGCCGCTACGTGGGTGCCGCCAGCACACTCCTCATGATCGTCTTCATCGCCGGGATCGTCTCCGCGATGGCCCGCGGACTGAACATCGACTGCGGCTGCTTCGGCGCCGGCGGCCAGGTCGAACCGGGCGAGACCACATACGGGATCTCCATCGCCCGCGACATCGCCTTCGGGGCCATGGGCGCGTTCATCGCCCTCTGGCCCCGCTCACCCTTCGCCCTCGACCGCGCCCTCGGGCTCTTCCGGTGACCCAGGCGCTTGTGAAACCACGGCGCCGCTGGGACTACGGCGCCTCGGAACCCCGGCGCCTCCGAGGTCGCGGCCGAACCAACCGAAGTACGGAAACAGGGGAAAACCATGGGGAGTGAAGCGCGCCAGCGCGCCCGCGAGAAGCTCAGGGAACAGCGCGCGCAAGAGAGGCGGGCCGCCAAACGCAAGAAGAACCTCATCGTGGCAGGCGCCGCCATCGCCGTCGTCCTGCTCGTCGTCGGTATCGGCTACGCCGTCCTCAGCTCCGACCGGAGCGAGGGTTACGAAGGGCCACTGGCCGCCCAGACCCTCCAAGACGACGGCAGCGTCGTCATGGCGGACGAGGACGTCGCCGCCCCCGTCGTCGAGGTCTACGCCGACTACCAGTGCCCGGCCTGCCGCCAGTTCGAACTCCACAACGGTGACGTCCTCAAGGAGAAGGCGGCCGAAGGCGAAGCCGTCGTCCACTACCGCACCGTCAGCATCTTCGCCGAAGAGCCCGCGCCCACCAGCAGCAACTCGCTACGGGCCGGCGCCGCGGGCCGCGCCGCCGCCGACCACGGCGTCTTCGTCGAGTACAACGACCTCCTCTTCGAGAACCAGCCCAACGCCGAGGAAGAGGGCTACAGCGTCGCCGACCTCAACGCGTGGTTCCGCCAGACCGACGCCGACGAGGACCAGGCCACCGACTTCGAGGAGAGCCTCGAAGCCGAATCCGCCGTGGTCACCGAATTCACCGAGGAGTACCTGCCCGCGCTCGTCGCCGACGCCACCGAACAGATCGGCGAGGAATCCCTCGGAGCCATGGTCTTGAGCGACCTCCTCGCCTGGGGAGAGGAACAGGGACGCGACTCCTCCTTCCTGGACGGCACATACACGGGCGAGATCATCGACGCCACAGGAACGGCCTACACTCGCTACAGCGGAGACAACGAGTTCCGCGGTACACCATCCGTCTACGTCAACGGCGAGTTGCTGGACAACAACACCGCCATGACCGCCAGGGGTCTGTCCGAGGCGATCGCCTCAGCGGGCGACGGCGAAGTCGACACCGAGCCGATGGGCGAGGACGACGGGGGTGACGCGGAGTAGAACCCCTGAACAGACCCCCCGCACGCGGGGCGAATCCGAGAGCAGAGCAGTGACATTGTCGTCGACAGCTTCCGAGGGCGCGGCCGAGCACAGCCGCGCCCTCGCGGCCATCCCCAGTCCTGAGATCAACTCGATCCCCATCGGACCGCTGGAGATCCACTTCTACGCCCTGTGCATCCTCGCCGGCGTCATCGTCGCCGTGTTCTGGAGCGAGCGCCGCTGGAAGGCGATGGGAGGCGAGCCCGGCACCATCATGGACATGGCCGTCTGGGCCGTGATCCTCGGCCTGATCGGTGGCCGCCTCTACCACGTCATCAGCGACGCCCAACTGTACTTCGGTCCGGGCAAGGAACCCATCCGAGCCCTCTACATCTGGGAGGGCGGCCTCGGAATCTGGGGCGCGATCCCCCTCGGAGCGGTCGGCGTGTGGCTGGTCGCCCGCAAGCGCGGCCTGTCGATGTCCAAGCTCGCCTTCGCCATCGCCCCCACCATCCCCCTGGCCCAGGCCATCGGCCGCTGGGGCAACTACTTCAACCAGGAACTGTTCGGCCGCCCCACCGACGTGCCCTGGGCCCTGGAGATCAACCTCACCCCCGAGGGCTACCTCCGCGCCGGCATGGAGCCGGGCGTCACCACCTACCACCCCACCTTCCTCTACGAGTCCCTCTGGTGCCTCGTCCTTGCCGTCCTCCTCGCCTACCTCGGACGCCGCTACGAGAACTCCCTCCAGGGCGGGCGCCTCTTCGCCCTCTACCTGATGGGCTACTGCGTGGGCCGGTTCTGGATCGAGTACCTGCGCGTGGACCCGGCCAACGACTTCTTCGGCCTGCGCCTCAACAACTGGACCTCCATCGCGGTCTTCGCCGCTGCCCTCGTCTACTTCATCTGGGCCGGCCGCCGACTCGACTCCTTCTCCACCGCCGTCGTCCCGACCGGACACGACGCGGGCACCCAGGTGTTCGGCGACACAAAGGACGGTGAGACAACCGACGAAGGCACCGTCTACAGCGCCGTGGACACGGAAGATTCGGTGTATGACCAGGCCAGCGGCTCATCCGAAGGCGCCGGCACGGAATACCACCCGAGGCCTGAGCGATCTAGTAGCGAGGGCTCGACGGAGGACGGCGCGAAAGGCGCCGAGGACGACTCCGGGTCGAAGCCCGATTAGATGGCGGGAAAGAGCCTAACCCCGGTGTGTCGGCCCGTGGCCGACGGCGCCGCAAGGCGTATCCCGCACCAGTCGAGCAGACCACGGGTTGACGATTGAGAAAGACCGTGAGCAGAGCCGGTAGAAGCCGGCGTGGTGGTACCCGCCGCGCTGACAACACCCGCATCGAGGACCACGCCGACGACTACGGCTACGAGGACGAGTACGACCCGGAGGAGGACTTCTCCGCCGAGTACGGTCACACCCACACCCGCCCCGGGGCAACGGAGTACGACGAGTACGACGACGACCCCGACGGCGGATACGAGGAGGACTACGACGACGCGGAGGACCGGGCCCACGAGGCCGGTCGCGCCGCCGGCCGCCAGGGTCGACGCAAGGGCAAGGACAAGCGCGGTCCGGGCCGAGTCTCCGCCTTCTCCGCGTCGGCGATCAAGAAGGTGTCGGTCCTGGGTGACCGGCCCAACCAGATCGTGTACACCCTGGCCGAACAGAGCAAGCGCAAGCGCGGAACCGCCGTGCTCGGCGTTCTGCTGGGCGCCTTCAGTATCGCGCTGGTCGCCCTCCTGGGTGTGCTGTCCTTCCAGCTGGTCACGGGTACCGGCGGCAGCACCGCCGGGGGTGAGGACTCCATCTCCGCACCACCGGACGGGCACAGCACCATCACCCCGGAGCTCTACCTGTTCGAACCGGACCAGCCTGAGGTGTTCGGCTCCATCGAGGAGCGGCCCGCCGAGGCCGAACCCATGACCGAGGAGTCGGTCTTCGGCCCGGTCGAGGAGATGGAACTGGCCGACATGCAGCTGGAACTGCGCAGCGCCGAGGTCACCGACGCCTGCACCTCGCTGGTGTGGGGCGATGAGCTCGGGCAGAGCCTCCTGGACGCCAACTGCCTCAACGCGGCCTCCGGTGTGTACACCGACGCCGACGAGGACCACGTCGCCCAGGTGAGCCTGTTCGACCTGTCCGACAGCGACGGCGCCACCGACGTGGCCGCCGCCATGGACCCGACCAACAGCGACACCGACGCCGGCTTCCTGCTGAGCCAGACCGGCGAGGACATCCCGGGTCTCGAGGACGGGTACAGCCAGGCCAACACCCAGGTCATGGGCCACTACCTCGCCGTGTTCTGGGTCGCGGACACCGACGGCTCCGAGCCCGGGGACGACTCGGACCTGGCCACCCTGAGCGTGGCGTCCATGAGCGCGTTCAGCTTCGTCTACGACGAGGTCGTCGCACACAACCCGGAAGAGGAAGAGGAGTAGCGGAACTGTCCGGCCCCGCCGGACGCCCCGATATGATCTCGGTCAGATCGGCCCGTCCTCCAGGGCCGTGACGAGGAGGCAGAGCTCCCCCTCGGTTCCCGAGCGCAGCCGGGCCGGCCACGTCGCGTGGCCGGCCCGAATCCACGGAAAGGTCCATTGGGTGTCCCCTTCTGAACCCTCGACGCCTGGCAGGCCGGGCCGCCGGAGGAAAACCAGCGAGCCCGACGAGGCTCAGACCGAGACCACCCCGACCCGGGCGGGCGGACGCCGCAAGGGCGGCGGCCGGCGCAAAAGGGAGCCCAAGCGCTTCGGCCGGATGCTGCCCCTCCTGGTGGGCGCGCTCGTCGTGGCGCTCATCGCTCTGGGCGCGGTCCTGTACGTGCAGCTCGCCGGGGACGGCGCGGGGGACGAGGCCGCTCAGGAGTCCCGGCCAGCGGTCTACCGCGTGGTCGACACCGGCAACATGAACGAGGTGCTCGCCTCCCGGGACGTCGACAGCCGCGAACTGAACGCCGGCGAGCTGTTCGAGCGCAGCACCGCCGAAATCTCCAGCCAGAGCATCGATTTCGCTTTGCGCGACTCCGAACTGGTCGAGGACTGTGCCGAAGCGGTCTGGGGCGATGAGGTGGAGGAGGCCCTGGCCGCCGCGGACTGCACCCAAGCGGGCAGTGCCACCTACGTGGCCGACAACTACTTCGGTGCGGCCACCGTGTTCAACCTCGACGACGTCGAGGACAGCCGGGCCGTGGCCAGCGCCATGGACCTGCCCGAACCCGAGGGGGAGGATGAGGAGCCGGTCGACCCCGGGTTCGTCCTGCCGCCCTCCGGTGAGGATCCCCTCGACCGCCTCGGCTCGGGCTACAGCGCCGCCGACGCGATCGTCAGCGGCCACTACCTTGTCGTGGTCTGGGTCCAGGCCACCGACTCCGACTCGGTCGAGGACCGCGTCAGCCTGGCCAGCCCTTTGGTCGCCCTGGCCAACTTCCGAGACCCCCTCTACCGCCGCATGGTGGAGCTCTCCGACACGGTCGAGGACACCGGCGGCGAAGAGGAAACGGTCGAACCACCGGTCGAGGAAGAGCCGCTCGAGGAGGAACCGGTGGAGGAAGCGCCGGCCGACGAGGAGCCCGTCGTCCCCGCCGACTAGCGCCTCGACCGAACCCCGGACACACCGCGGCCGCACGCCGAGCGCACCGGCCGAGAACGGGACCGGGCCCGGCGGGACACCTGTCCCGCCGGGCCCGGTCCCGTTCTCCACCAGCTGACGCGGCTAGTTCTGCCCCTGACCCAAGTCCTGATCCCTACCGCGGTCCTTCCTTCGGTCCTTGGCCTGGTTCTGCACCTGGAGCTCCTCCAACCGGGCGACCAGCTCCGAAGCCAGCACCCGCAACCCCGAGAACCGGTGCTCGGGCAGGTCCAACAGGCTGTGCCCGGCCAGCCAGCCCGGCGCCGAAGCCACCGCGTGCCGCGCCGTGCGCTTGTTGACCGACCGCCCGCGCCAGGCCGCCACCTCCATCAGTCCCGTCCGCAACGTCGCCGTGAGCGTCCCGTGCGCCCGCCCTTGCAGGTGGGCCAGGAGCCGACCGGTGCTGCCACCCGGCTCAGGGTTGCGGGTCAGCCGGATCGCGGTCAGGTCCGGGGCGCCCGCACCCCGCAGGAACCGCACCCGCGTCCCGGGCTCGACCATGGCGCGAAACTCCTTCTGACCCGCCTCGTCGCGCACCCACACGGAGTTCGAGGGCACCAGCACGTAGGTGTGGTCGGTGGTGGCGGCCAGCGCCGCCCGAGCCGCCAACCGGTCCCACCCGCCGGTCAGGTTGACGATCGCGCACTTGCCCACAGCGGTGGGGGAGTCCATCCACGTGGACAGGCGCACCCGAACCTCCTTGGTGACCTCCTTGGGCCAGTCGCCCACCAGCGCGGGCGCGCCCGACTCCGGCCCCAGATCCTCGGTGACCCGCTCCAGCACCGCGGTGGCACGCTCGACATCCAACCCGCCGTGCGCCTCCTTGGCGTTCACCCCCTGGCTGTACACCCGGGAGGCGTCACCACTGGCCGAGGGGAGCGTGCGCGACAGCGGACGCAGCACGTACAAGTCACTGGCCGCACCGATCGACTCCGCACCCAGGTACCGGTTGAAGTCCGGCCACACCGCCTCCAAGAGCAGCCCCGACCGCACCAGGCGCGCTTGGGTCGCGGCGGCCAGCTTGGGCGTGGTCTCGCTCGCACCGTAGGCCACCAGGACCCGCCCCCGCCTCGGGTCGGCCAGCCCCTCCACCCCGCGGCGCACGAACAACTCCACCCCGTCCGGGGTGTAGGGCGGGTCGGTGAAGACCACGTCGGCGCGCTCACGCACGTTCGCGGTCAGGCCCAACCGCAGGTCCGCGCTGTACGTGTACACCGGCAGGCCCAACCGCTCGGCCACCGCGTCGATGTGGGCCAGTACCCGCTCGTCCAGGTCCACCACGTCCACCCGCACACCCGGCTGCACCAGGGGGAGGGCCAGGGACGTCAGGTCGTGGTCGCCCACACAGAGCACCGCGCGCTGGCGCAGGTCGAACCGGGTCGCCAGGAACAGGGCCCGGCGGAGCGCGGTCTCAGCGGTCGCGGACACGTGGTCCAGATCCAGATCCGAAGCCGGTCCCTCAGCGACGGCGCGCACCAGCTCCGCGGCGGCCCGGGGATGCCCGGAGAGCAGATGGGCCACCGGGTCGGCCAGCATCGGTGCGGTGGCTCCGGTGTAGCGGCCGGGACGGAGCAGACGGCACCGGTCCTGTTCGGGCTCGCGCACCAGCTCCCCGGAATCGTCCAGGGCCTCCAGCAGGGACGCCACTACGGCGTGGGCGACACCGCCCGCACGCACCAGGTCGTTGGCGCTCCACCACCGGCCGTCGGAGAGCAGCGACAGGATCAGCCGGGGACGCGGCGCGTCCGCCCCGTGCTCGCGGAGGAAGGCCTCCGCGGCCGCAGGCAGGGGAGGATGGTCGTCGGGGCGGGCTGCTGCCGGGGTATCCAGTACCGGGACGCCCGGCACGCGGGTGAACTCGGCCGAGGTGTGGGACCGGGAGTGGTCCTGGCCGGGGGAATTCGGGTGTCCTGCCATGCGGAGATCCTCCCACGTCACCGAGGGGACCACGGTGACGCGGGACAGTGCGGTTCATGCGTGATGAGGGAGATATCACGCAACGGTGCATTTCCGCCCGCTTGGGTAGGCCGTTGACGCCGGGGTAATCTGGCCTAACAACGCACTGTGCCCGTGTGCCCGCGGTGACAGAGCAGGCCCCGGTCGAGTTCTGATCCCGTTTGGGAGGTTTAGCCGGTTTCCCTGGTGGAAAAACAAGCGAAGCCAGCCCGCATTGGAGGCGACTCCGAGTGGGACAGGTATCACCTTCCGCGGGGCGGGCACGCAGGAACCAAACGGCGCACCGCAGCGCCACCTGGTCTAGACCCTCGATTCGCATCCGGGCTGGACCAGCGTGTATAAGAGAACCTGCCCGCAGCGGGAGCCCCGACCACACCGGCGACACGACGACGTGACCGCGACACGGTGAACGGACCGGACCACCCGCACAGCCGGGACCCCCGCCCCACGGCGGACACAACAGCATCACGCAGCAGGGCCAACGTCGTCCCGAATGCGCTTTTCACGAAGCCGACAGAAGACGACAGGAGGGTACATGCCTGCTGCCCAGGTGCGGCGTTCGACCGTCCCAACGAACGCGAAGTCCACTTCCCAGGGCCTGTACGACCCCACCTTCGAGCACGACGCCTGCGGTGTCGGATTCGTAGCCGACCTCACTGGACGTCGCAGCCACGACATCGTGCAAAAGGCGCTCACGGTCCTGCGCAACCTGGACCACCGCGGAGCCGCCGGAGCCGACCCCGACGACGGCGACGGCGCGGGCATCCTCACCCAGGTCCCCCACGAGCTCTACACCGAAGTCTGCGACTTCCCGCTCCCCGAAGCCGGCGCCTACGCCACCGGCATCGGCTTCCTCCCCTCCGACGCCGCCGAACGCGCCGCCGCTGTGGAGCAGATCAACGCCATCGTCGACGACGAAGGCCTCACCCTCCTCGGCTGGCGCGAGGTCCCCTTCGAACCGCAGTACAGCGGCCCCGCCGCCCGTGACGTCATGCCCTACTTCGGGCAGCTCTTCATCACCGGCCGTCAGGGAACCCCCGCCGAGGGCCTCACCGGAATCGACCTCGAGCGCCACGCCTACTGCGTCCGCAAGCGCGCCGAACACGAGACCGACGTCTACTTCCCGAGCCTGTCCCCGCGCACCATCGCCTACAAGGGCATGCTCACCACCCCGCAGCTCGAACCGTTCTTCCCGGACCTGTCCGACCGCCGCTACAGCTCCGGCCTCGCCCTGGTCCACTCCCGGTTCTCCACCAACACGTTCCCGTCCTGGCCCCTCGCCCACCCGTTCCGCTACGTGGCACACAACGGCGAGATCAACACCGTCAAGGGCAACCGGAACATGATGCGGTCCCGCGAAGCCAAGCTCGCCACCGACCGCATCCCCGGCGACCTCGACCGCATCTTCCCGATCGTCGACCCCGACGACTCCGACACCGCGTCCTTCGACGACGCCCTCGAACTACTGCACCTCGGCGGCCGCTCACTCCCGCACGCCGTCCTCATGATGATCCCGGAACCCTGGGAGAACCACACCGAGATGGACCCGGCCGTACGGGCCTTCTACGAGTACCACTCCACCCTCATGGAGCCCTGGGACGGCCCCGCTTCCGTCTCCTTCACCGACGGCACCCTCGTCGGTTCCGTCCTGGACCGCAACGGCCTGCGCCCCGGCCGCTACTGGGTCACCGACGACGGACTCGTCGTCCTCGCCTCCGAAGCAGGCGTCCTCGACATCGACCCCGCCACCGTCATCCGCAAGGGCCGACTCCAGCCCGGCCGTATCTTCGTCGTCGACACCGCCCAAGGCCGGATCATCGAAGACGAGGAACTCAAGGCCGAACTCGCCAACGAACACCCCTACCAGGAGTGGATCGACAACGGCGTCCTGCGCCTGGCCGACCTCCCCGAGGCCGACCCCGCGCCCGTCACCGAACTCAACCTCGCCCAACAGGTCTTCGGCTACACCGAGGAAGAACTCCGCATCATCCTCACCCCGATGGCCCGCACCGGCGCCGAACCCATCGGCTCCATGGGCACCGACACCCCGGTGGCGGCCCTCTCCGACCGCTCGCGCCAGCTCTTCGACTACTTCTCGCAGAACTTCGCGCAGGTCACCAACCCGCCGCTCGACGCCATCCGCGAGGAAATGGTCACCAGCCTCGCCACCCTCCTCGGCGCAGAACACAACATCCTGGCCGACACACCGGGCGACAACCAGCGCCTCGTCCTGCCCACCCCGGTCGTCGACCAGGCCCAACTCGCCGCCATCACCGCAGCCGGCAGGACCAACCCGGCACTCGCGACCTTCACCGTTGACGGCACCTACCCCGTCGACGGCGGCGGCGACGCGCTCTCCGCCCGCCTGGCCGAGATCAACACCGAGGTCTCCGCGGCCATCGCCGACAACGCCCACATCCTCGTCCTCAGCGACCGGGCCGCCGACGCTACCCGCGCGCCCATCCCGTCACTGCTCCTCACCGGATCGGTGCACCACCACCTCGTCCGCGAGAAGACCCGCACCGAGGTCGGCCTCCTCATCGAGGCCGCCGACGTCCGCGAATGCCACCACGTGGCCCTCCTCGTCGGATACGGCGCCTCCGCGGTCAACCCGTACCTGGCCTTGGAAACTGTCCGAGACATGGTCGAGCGCGGCACCCTCGGCGGCATCGACGCCGACACCGCCGTCCGCAACACCGCCAAGGCCTACGCCAAGGGCGTCCTCAAGATCATGTCGAAGATCGGCGTGTCCACGGTCAGCTCCTACACCGGCGCCCAGATCTTCGAAGCACTCGGCCTCGGCCAGGACGTCATCGACCGCTGCTTCACCGGCACCACCTCCCGGCTCGGTGGCGTCGGCTTCGACGTCCTCGCCGAAGAGGTCGCCATCCGCCACCGCCGCGCCCACAACGCCAACCCCAGCGCCCACAGGCGGCTCGAGGTCGGCGGCGAATACCAGTGGCGCCGCGAGGGCGAACCCCACCTGTTCAACCCCGAGACGGTCTTCAAGCTCCAGCACTCCACCCGGAGCCGCAGCTACGAGATCTTCAAGGAGTACACGAACAAGGTCGACGACCAGGCCGAGAAGCTCATGACCCTCCGCGGACTCTTCCGCCTCAAGGAGGGCGTGCGCGAACCCATCTCCGTCGACGAGGTAGAGCCCACCTCCGCGATCGTCAAGCGCTTCTCCACCGGCGCCATGTCCTACGGCTCCATCTCCGCCGAGGCACACGAAACCCTCGCCATCGCGATGAACCGCCTCGGCGGCAAATCCAACACCGGCGAGGGCGGTGAGGACCCGGACCGCTTCACCCGCGACGCCAACGGCGACCTCCGCCGCAGCGCCATCAAGCAGGTCGCCTCCGGCCGCTTCGGCGTCACCTCCCACTACCTCAGCAACGCCGACGACATCCAGATCAAGATGGCCCAGGGCGCCAAGCCCGGCGAAGGCGGCCAGCTGCCCGGCCACAAGGTCTACCCGTGGGTCGCCGACACCCGGCACTCCACCCCCGGCGTCGGCCTCATCTCGCCGCCGCCCCACCACGACATCTACTCCATCGAGGACCTCGCCCAGCTCATCCACGACCTCAAGAACGCGAACCCGTCCGCGCGGGTCCACGTCAAGCTGGTCTCCGAAGCGGGCGTCGGCACCGTCGCCGCGGGCGTCTCCAAAGCCCACGCCGACGTCGTCCTCGTCTCCGGCCACGACGGAGGCACCGGCGCCTCGCCGCTCACCTCCCTCAAACACGCAGGCACACCCTGGGAGCTCGGCCTCGCCGAAACCCAGCAGACCCTGCTGCTCAACGGCCTGCGCGACCGCATCGTCGTCCAGACCGACGGCCAGATGAAGACCGGCCGCGACGTCGTCATCGCCGCCCTGCTCGGCGCCGAGGAGTACGGCTTCGCCACCGCGCCCCTCATCGTGTCCGGCTGCGTCATGATGCGCGTCTGCCACCTCGACACCTGCCCCGTCGGCGTCGCCACCCAGAACCCCGCCCTGCGCGAGCGCTACTCCGGCCAGGCCGACCACGTCGTCAACTTCTTCGAGTTCATCGCCGAAGAAGTCCGCGAATACCTCGCCCAGCTCGGCTTCCGCAGCCTCGACGAAGCCATCGGCGCCGTCGACCTGCTCGACACCGCCGAAGCCGTCGACCACTGGAAGGCACAGGGCCTCGACCTGTCGCCCGTCCTCCACGAGGTCGAACCCATCACCGGAGACCACCGCTCCCACCGGCGCGGCCAGGACCACGGCCTCGAAAAGGCCTTGGACAACACCCTCATCCAGCTCAGCGAGGGCGCACTCGACTTCGGCCAGCCCGTCAAGCTCGAACTCCCGGTCCGCAACGTCAACCGCACCGTCGGCACCATGCTCGGCCACGAGGTCACCAAGCGCTACGGCGCCAACGGCCTCCCCGAGAACACCATCGACGTGACCTTCACCGGATCCGCGGGCCAGTCCTTCGGCGCCTTCGTACCCAAGGGCATCACCCTGCGCCTGTCCGGCGACGCCAACGACTACGTCGGCAAGGGCCTCTCCGGCGGCCACGTCATCGTCCGCCCCGCCGACAGCTCCACCCTGACCGCCGAAGACCACATCATCGCCGGCAACGTCATCGGCTACGGGGCCACCTCCGGAGAGATCTTCCTCCGCGGCATCGTCGGCGAACGCTTCTGCGTCCGCAACTCCGGCGCCACCGCCGTCGCCGAAGGCGTCGGCGACCACGGCTGCGAATACATGACCGGCGGCCGCGCCGTCGTCCTCGGCCGCACCGGACGCAACTTCGCGGCCGGCATGTCCGGCGGCATCGCCTACGTCCTCGACCTCGACGGCGACCACGTCAACGGCGAAATGGTCAATATCGAGGAACTCACCACCGAAGACCGCGAGTTCCTCACCGACGTCCTCACCCGCCACCAGGCCGCCACCGGCTCCACGGTCGCCGAACGCCTCCTGGCCCAAGGCGACAAGGGACTCGACCGCATCTCCAAGGTCATGCCGCGCGACTACAAGCGGGTCCTACTCGCCCAAGCCGAGGCCGAACGAGAAGGACGCGACGTCAACGAGGCCGTCATGGCCTCCGCGCAGTCCTGAACGCCAGTCCACGAAAGGAGGAAGAACCATGGCTGACCCCAAGGGATTCCTGAAGATCACCGAGCGCGAGCTCCCCAAGCACCGCCCCGTCGACGTACGCATCCAGGACTGGCGCGAGGTCCAGGAGGACTTCGACCGAGGAACCGTCACCAAGCAGGCCTCACGCTGCATGGACTGCGGCATCCCCTTCTGCCACAACGGCTGCCCCCTCGGCAACCTCATCCCCGAGTGGAACAACCTCGTCCACAACCACGACTGGGCCGAGGCGATCGAACGGCTCCACGCCACCAACAACTTCCCCGAGTTCACCGGACGCCTCTGCCCCGCGCCCTGCGAATCGGCGTGCGTGCTCGGCATCAACCAGCCCGCCGTCACCATCAAGAACGTCGAGGTCTCCATCATCGACCGCGCGTGGGAGGAAGGCTGGGTCAAGCCCCTGCCCCCCACCACCCGCACCGGCAAGACCGTCGCCGTCGTCGGCTCCGGCCCCGCCGGACTCGCCGCCGCACAGCAGCTCACACGCGCCGGGCACGACGTCACCGTCTACGAGCGCGCCGACCGCATCGGCGGCCTGCTCCGCTACGGCATCCCCGAATTCAAGATGGAGAAGCGGCACATCGAACGCCGTCTCGCCCAGATGACCGCCGAAGGCACCACCTTCCGCACCAGCGTCAACATCGGCGTCGACATCACCGTCGACCAGCTCAAGGCCGACCACGACGCCGTCGTCCTCACCGGCGGAGCCACCGCCTGGCGCGACCTGCCCGCCAAGGGCCGCGAACTCAAGGGCATCTACCAAGCCATGGAGTACCTGCCCTTGGCCAACAAGGTCCAGGAAGGCGACCTCGACCGGGCGCCCATCCACGCCGAAGGCAAGCACGTCGTCGTCATCGGCGGCGGCGACACCGGCGCCGACTGCGTCGGCACCGCCCACCGCCAGGGCGCCGCCTCGGTCACCCAGCTCGAGATCATGCCCAAGCCCCCGGCCAACCGGCCCGACAACCAGCCCTGGCCGACCATGCCCATGCTCTACAAGGTCACCAGCGCACACGAAGAGGGCGGCAAGCGGATCTACTCCGTCAACACCGTCGAATTCGTCAGCGACGGCCACGGCAACGTCCGCGGCATCAAGCTCGTCGAGGTCAAGCGCGGCCCGAACGGCTTCGAACCGGTCGAGGGCACCGAACGCGAGATCCCCGCCGACCTCGTCACCCTCGCCATGGGCTTCGTCGGCCCCGAGAAGGAAGGCCTCCTCGACCAGCTCGGCGTCGAACTCGACGGCCGCGGCAACGTCGTCCGCGACAGCGATTACCGCACCACCGTCGACGGCGTCTTCTGCGCCGGCGACATGGGCCGCGGCCAGTCGCTCATCGTCTGGGCCATCGCCGAAGGCCGCTCCGCCGCCGCGGGCGTCGACGCCTACCTCACCGACGACACCGCCCTGCCCGTGGCCATCCCGCCCACCGAGAGGCCCCTCGTCTAGGGGAGACCCCAAGCAAACACCGTCGGGCGCGGGATCTATGCCGCGCCCGACGGGCGCCCTAGAGTCGAAGTATGATCTACCGGGTGATCGGTGAAGGGGCCATGGTCCTGCACATGGCCTTCCTCGTCTACGTCGTCATCGGCGGATTCATCGCCTGGCGCTGGCCCCGCACCTTCTGGACCCACCTCCCCTGTGCCGCCTACGCCCTCGGCATCGCCGTCATCGGCTGGCACTGCCCCCTCACCTACGTCGAGGACTGGGGAAGGGAAATGGCAGGGCAGTCCGGACTCCCCGACGCCGGCTTCATGGAGCACTACCTCGCCGACGTCATCTACCCCGCCGAGCACGAACTCACCATGCGCATCCTCGTCGGCGTCTGCGTCGCCATCTCCTGGATAGGCCTGATCTACTTCCACCGAAAACGCCGCACCTCCCAGGCCCGCGCGTAAATATCGCGAATGGATCACGGCCGCGCTATTCACGCAGGCCAGCAGCGCCCGTACCGTCGAAATATGACCGTTGTGACCTGGGACTCCTACCGTGCAGCCGACCACTTCACCCTGCGCAGTGCCCGGCTCATCGACCGGCACCGCTTCGCCTACCTCTTCCAAGCAGGGCCAGCCGACCCCATCCGCACCACACTCGCCGCCTACCGCAACCTCGACGGCGGCTACGGCAACGCGCTCGACCCCGATCTGCGCGGACACGCAAGCCAACCCGTCGCCACCGAACTCGCCCTGCGCTACCTCGACGAACTCGGCACCATCCCCGAAAACCTCGGCAACGGAATCTGCCAGTACCTAGCCAGCACCAGCAACGACGACGGCGGACTCCCCGCCGTCCGCCCCAGCGTCCGCTTCACCGAAGCCGCACCCTGGTACCAGCACACCACCGACTTCCGCAGCCGCCTCGACACCACCGCGATGATCACCGGCCTGCTCCACAAGAACAACATCACCCACCCCTGGCGCGACACCGCCACCGCCTACTGCTGGAAACGCATCGACGCACTCCGCTGGACCGACGCCCACGAAGCCATCAGCATCTGCACGTTCCTGCAGTACGCACCCGACCGCCACCGCGCCATGGCCGCCATGACCCACCTCTCCACGATGATCCGCGCCGTCATCGACGTGCACCCGCGCACCGGAGGCCACGTCCACACCCCACTCGACCTCGCCAACCACCCCGACCACATCGCCCGCCCCCTCTTCACCGACAACGAGATCGAACGCAACCTCGAGGCGTTCGAACAACAGCAACGCCCCGACGGCGGCTGGGACGCCTCCTGGGACCACTGGGACACCGGCGCCACCCTCGAACGCGAGGGAATGCGCACCATCCAACGCCTGCGTATCCTGCGCGCCTACGGCCGCGTCCAACCCGACCTGCCCCGCCCGCGCCGCTCCCCGTAACGGACAGGGAGTCGCAGCGCCCCGCCACCCGATGCGGGGCGCAATGACGCGCGAGTGCCCGAAGGGCCGACCCCAGCCGATCCGCACGCCTCAACCCAAGGCCAGCGCGCGCACCCCCACACCCTCCAGCGCCCCGCGCTCCACACGCACCGCCGCACGACCCGTCACCACACGCACCGCCCCCAGACCACCCGAGCCACCAGCCCCCGGCAGCACCCGCGCCAGCGCTTCCCGGTCGGCCGCCCCGAACAGCACCTCGTCCACCAGAGCCAGCCCCCGGCCGGACGTCCACGGCTCCCGCCCCAGCGCGTCCGCCAGATCCACCCCGTGCAGCACCAGCTCCACCACCCGGGTCACCAAGAAATCCGTCAACAGCATCGGATCACCGTGCCGCGTCACCAGCGCACGATCCACCGGCTCCCGCGCCACCCGCGGCTCCAAATCCCGCCACGCCGCACGCAGCACCCGCCCCGGCTCACCGGCGTCCGCACGGCGACCCGCAGCGGCCACCGCCCCCTCAACCCACTCCGCGTTCACCTCAGCCGAGAACCGCACATCCGGCGTGTAATACCCCACAGGTGACACAAAGGAGCGCCCCGGTTCCGGCAGCACCCCATCCAGAGACACGTCCACCTGGTGCAACGCACCCACCGTGTGCACCGCCAGAGACGCCACATCCCACGGCACACAACGCGTCGGCAGCACCGCCTCCTCCTCCGACAACCCCAGCAGCACCCCCGCCAAAGCCGACACCTCATCCGACAGCGCCCCCACCACCACACCCCGACCGAACACCCCGACCACCCTCCACACGACCGCGAAACGCCCACACACTAACGGCCAACCACCACCCCAGCCCCGCGGCCCCACCCCCCACACCACCCGAAAACCGTCACCCGCGGTCACCGAGTTCGCCCCGACTCCACCTCACATACGTGCATTCGCAACCTGGTTTAGACCACTCCATCCCCCAGACGCTCTAAAGTGATAGACGTGACACGTCGAGCAAAGATCGTTGCGACCCTAGGCCCCGCCACCTCGAGCCCGGACACCCTCCGGCGCCTCGTCGACGCAGGCCTGGACGTCGCCCGACTCAACCTCAGCCACGGAACCCACGACGACCACCACGCGAGCCTCGCCAACCTCAGGCAGGCCGCACAAGACGCCAACCGCGCCGTCGGAGTCCTCGCCGACCTCCAAGGACCCAAAATCCGCCTCGGCACCTTCCCCGACGGCCCCATCGAACTCGCCGACGGCGACGAGTTCACCATCACCACCGAAGACATCCCCGGAGACACCACACGGGTCTCCACCACCTACAAAGGACTCCCCGGAGACGTTCGACCCGGCGACCGCGTCCTCATCGACGACGGCCGCGTCGTGCTGGAATGCACCAAAACCACCAGCACCGACATCCACACCCGCGTCATCTTCGGCGGACCCGTCTCCAACCACAAGGGACTCAACCTCCCCGGAGTCGCCGTCAGCGTCCCCGCCCTCACCCAAAAGGACGAGGACGACCTGCGCTGGGCACTCCGAAACCGCGCCGACATGGTCGCCCTCTCCTTCGTCCGCAGCCCCGCGGACGCCGAAGAGTGCCACCGCATCATGGACGAAGAGGGCATCACCGTCCCCCTCATCGCCAAAATCGAAAAACCACAAGCCGTGGAACGCCTCCACGACATCATCGAGGTCTTCGACGGAGTCATGGTCGCCCGAGGCGACCTCGGCGTCGAACTCCCCCTCGAAAACGTCCCCATGGTGCAAAAACGAGCCATCGAACGCTGCCGCGACAAGGCCAAGCCCGTCATCGTCGCCACGCAGATGCTCGAATCCATGATCAGCGCACCCCGACCGACCCGCGCCGAAGCATCCGACGTCGCCAACGCCGTCCTCGACGGCGCCGACGCCGTCATGCTCTCCGGCGAGACCAGCGTCGGCTCCTACCCGGTCGAGACCGTCGAGACCATGGCACGCATCGTCAGTGCCGCCGAACAGGAATCCCTGCGCGCCTCGCACATCCTGAACCGGGTACCCGAAACCACCGGCGGAGCCATCGCCCGCGCCGCCGCCGAAATCGGAGCCACCGTCGGCGCCAGGGCCCTCGTCGCCTTCACCATGTCCGGCGAGACCGCCCGGCGCCTCGCCCGCTACCGGTCACCCATCCCGCTGATCGCGTTCACCACCGAATCCAGCACCCGCGGCCTGCTCTCCCTCACCTGGGGAGCCGAAAGCAATCTGGTCCCCTGGGTCGACAACACCGACGACATGGTCCGCCAGGTCGAAAGCGAGCTGCTCCAGATCGGCGACTACCACAAGGGCGACAAGGTCGTCATCGTCGCCGGCAGCCCGCCCGGAACCACCGGTTCCACCAACTCCCTGCGCGTCCACCGCCTCGGCGACGCCGTCGCCCTCGGCAACAGCTGACGCGCAACCGGGCGCCCTGAACGGCGCCACCGTCGGGCCGCATCAGGTCCGGCCCGGAGGACGGCGTATGAGCCGCGCCGACCTCTCCGGGCCGACCGGTGCGGCCAGTGCCGTTCCCGGGGCTGTTTCGGGGTCCGGGGTAAGAACCGGGTCGTATCCGTGTAGTAGGGGAGTAGGGGAGCGCCGCCGTCGCTGACGGGCTCACTCGTGGTTGGAGGAGACCCCGCCACCCTCGAACGGCACCCGTTCCAACGGCATATCCCACGGCAACAGGTTCCACGGGCTCTTCGGATCCTCGTCCAACAGACCCAACGCCACCCACACCCGGTCGGCGTCCCCGTGGTCGCCCTCCACACCCTTCGTCGGCCACAACAGGTAACCGGCGTGGAAAGCCGTCGACAACTGGCCCCACGACGAATAGCGGCGCTGCAGATCCGACGCCACCCGCCGCAACAGCGTCTGCGTCTCCACCGGACTCAACCAGTCCAGCGTGGCGCCACCGCACGCCAACCGGATCACGTGCACCGACTTCCACCACTGGTATGCCCCGATGATCACGGTCTCATCGCCGTCGGCCACACCCGTCACCCTGCGCAACCGCGCCACCTGATCAGGGCCAAGCGTCACCGTCGCACCGGTGTCACTCCCGCCCTGGGCCAACGGAAACCGCGACCGGGCCGTTCCCGCCCGCAGATCCACCGCCAGATCCAGCGTCGGCCCCCGGTGCAGCTCCTCCAAGAGGGTGTCCACGGCCGCCAACAGCGACTCCCGGTCCACCACGTCCCACTGGCGCTCCAACATCCGCCGGTAACGCCGACGCAGTGTCGGACGCGCCACCACGTCCCAGGGCTCGGCCAACGCCACCCGGAACGGAGCCGCCACCGCGGCGGCCCACCGTTCGGTACTCAACGGCGCATCAGGGTCCTTGGTGCGGATCATGGGCGACTCACGCGACCCCACCACCAACTCCGCGAAAGAACCCCCCGCCAACACCACCAGGGGCAGGAACGACCACCCGGGCAGGTCAAACGCCACGAGGAGGACCACGATCAGGGCCACAGGGGTCCACAGCCAAGGAAGCCGCCGAGGGGACCCCCAGGCCACCACGACCCACGCCCCGATCACCAGAGCGCCGATCACCCCGGCCACTGCGGTCAGCACCCCTTGCCCCTCTCCTCAACAAGCCTTTCCAACCAAGGCTTTCAGACCTCCAGGATCAGGGACGCGGGGCCTCCCGGGCGACCATACCCACGGGTTGTACTCAGGTTGTAGCCGTGATGTGACCGGTTCAGCCCGCTTTCACCAACATAAAGTGACAAAAGACCCATTTGGGTTCGAAAAGGTCGGGTAGTTAAGGGGGTTCTGGCCAGAAGGCCCCACACCGTCCAGAACCCCCGCACCACCCGGCGGCAGCGCGGCTAACCCAGAGCCTCCACCACCACCTCAGTGGCCTCCGCGACCAGTGCGTCATCCCACTCCGCGTCCTCCGAGCCACGGCTCGACAACACCGACAACACGACCGGCTCACCCTCCTCCGGCCACACCACCGCGATGTCGTTCCGAGTCCCGTAACCGCCACCACCGGTCTTGTCACCCACGACCCAACCCTCAGGCACACCAGCCCGAATCAGGTCGTCCCCCGTCGTGTTCCGTTCCAACAGATCCACCAACACCTCACGGCGCTCCTCCGGCAACACGTCGCCCAACACGAACGCCTCCAGACTCCCAGCCAACGCCTCCGGCGTACTCGTATCCCGCTCATCTCCCGGGGCCGCCTCGTTCAACTCCGTCTCCCACCGCACCGGCCGGGTCACCTCATCACCGGCCAGCTCCACCAGGGCCGCCCCGAACCTCTCCGGACCGTCCAGACCCTCCGGGCCCTCGAGCTCGTCCAACAACAGGTTCGCCGCCGCGTTGTCGCTGTACCGCACCGTCGCGTCACTCAACTCCAACAACGACATCCCCGAACCCACGTTCTCCTCGGTCACGGGGGAGTGGTCCACAAGGTCCTCCTCTCCGTAGACCACCACACGCTCCATCTCCTCCAACGAGTTCTCCGACAACACCACCCCCGCCAACAACGCCTTGAACGTCGAAGCGAACGCGAACCGCTCACCCTCCCGGAACGCCACCTCCTCCCCAGACCCGGTGTCCACCGCATAGACACCCAACCGGGCGTCGAACTCCTCCTCCAAAGCCCCGAACTCCGCAGCCAAATCCACGGACGCCGCAGGAGACTCCGACACCCCTCCAGCCCCCGCACCACCGGCGCCCTCAGAGGCCCCACACCCCACCAGCGGAACCAACGCCACCGAAGCCACCAACCCGCGCCACACGAAACCGCGCACAACAACCCCCAAAACGAAAAGGTGACGGGCCACAACCGGCCCGCCACGCAGTCTCACCACCCACCACCCATGCTGTCCAAGACACAAACAGCCACAACCATGCACATCCGACATAACATCAGGCCATGGACCTCATCGGAGCCTGCACCGCCTTCGTCCACGTCAGCGACCGCGGCAGCTTCACCCACGGCGCCGCCACCGCACGCATCCCCCAACCCGTCGCCAGCCGCCGCATCGCCGCCCTCGAAAAGCACCTCGGCGCACCCCTCTTCGACCGCACCGCCCGACGCCCCACCCTCACCCAATTCGGCCACACCGTCCTCCCCACCGCCCGACGCCTCATCGACCTCGCCCACACCCTCGAACACGACGCCGCCACCGCGCGCCTCACCCCCCTACGCATCGCCGTCCCCACCACCTGCACCACCCACGACCTTGCCCACCTCACCGCCCACGCCCGCAAACACGACCTCCACCTCGACCCCCACCCCGCACCACCCCACCAACGCACCGAACTCCTCCACACCAACCGCGTCCGCACCGCCATCACCGCCGTCCCCGCCGACCAAGCCCACTGGACCGTCCCACTCGGACTCGCCACCACCCACCCGCCCCACGCCAACACCCACTACCTCGAAACCCTCCGCCCCCACCGCACCGACACCACCCCGCCCCAGCGCCTCTGGATCCAACCCGAAGACGACACACCCCACATCCGCGACCCCCTCACCCACACCGGCGACACCATCGGCCTCCAACCCACCCAAATCACCGTCGCCACCACCCTCACCACCGCCACCGTCGAAGTCCTCACCACCCACGACCTCCTCCTCTGCTCACCTCGCCAAGCAGACGACCTCAACCTCCACTGGCGCCCCATCGGCGAAACCCAACCCACCCGCACCTACACCACCCAAGGAGAACAAGCCCACACCCTCCGCACCCATCTCCACACCCACATCGCCCACTGCCTCGGAGCCACCACACCGTGATCACCCAACGACTCCACACCGAACTCCACCAAGCCGGACTCCACACCTCCCTCCTCGTCCGCGACCTCAACACCGGCCACGAAACCGGCATCCACCCCGACACCGACTACGCCACCGCCTCCCTCGTCAAGATCCCCCTCGCCCTCGCCACCCTCCACCGCATCCACCAAGGCGAACTCGACGGCGCCACCCCCATCACCATCAAGCCCGAAGGCCCCACCATCGGCCCCACCGGCCTTAGCCGGTTCCAACACCCCGCCACCGTCAGCCTCGACGACCTCCTCTACCTCGCCGTCTGCATCAGCGACAACGTCGCCGCCGACACCCTCTTCGACCTCACCCGGCCCGCCCGCGTCACCGAAATACTCCGCGAACACCACATCGAAGGCATCACCGTCCGACACCGCCTCCGCGACCTCAACGAAACCCCCGCCGAACGACTCGCCCCCGACGAAACCCACCTCGCCCACACCCTCGCCATCCAGGCCGCCAGCGCCGGACGAGGACACCGCATCCCCCAACTCGACATCACCCTCGCCAACTCCGGATCCGCCCGAGCCCACGTCGACCTCCTCCAAGCCATCTGGAGGCCCACCACGATCCACCCCGACACCGCAGCCCGCCTGCGAACCCTCATGGCCGACAACCTCATCCGCCACCGCCTCGCCCCCGAATTCAGCACCGACGCCAGTACCTGGTCCTCAAAGACCGGCACCGTCCTCAACCACCGCCACGAATTCGGCGTCGTCGAACACGACAGCGGCGAGGCCTACGCCATCGCCGCCCTCACTGAGTCCACAGTCCCCGCAAGGCACCAACCCGCCGCCGAAGCCCTCATCGGCAAAGCCGCCCGCACCCTCCGCGACCACCTCCGCGCCAACTGACCCCCAGTACACTCAAGGCCACAGCACCACGTCAGAAGGGCGTGATCCGGTGCCAGACGAGTGGGAGAACCAGAACCGGCGACTCCTCCGCGCCCGCGACGCCATGGACCGGACAGGTGAACAGGATCTGCGCGTCGCCATCGCCGAATGGGACCGGGCGATGGTCGCCAACGACCCCGACCGGATCGGCAGCCACATGTCGGAGGACTGGCGCATCATCGGCCCCGACGGCAGCGTCTCCGACCACTACACGTTCCTCGACCTCATCCGTACCGGCGTGCTCACCCACGACGTGATGACCTCCGAGGACCTGGACATCCGCCTTCACGGCGAGGCCGCGACGACCATCGCCCGCGGAACCTCGGGCGGAGTCATGCACGGACACCGATTCCTCGTCGTCGAACGCGTGACCTGCACCTACGTTCGGGAGGACGGACGGTGGCGGTGCGTCCTCACCCATCTCTCCCGCCTCGACGGGCCCGGCGAGTACGGCAACTGAGCCCTCAGTACTTGGGGCCCACGATGCGCTCCATCTTCGCGACCGCGTCCTTGCGGGAGATGGACACGATGTGGGCATCCCGGTGGCGGGGCCCGCCGCTTGTTGACGTGGACTGCCCAGGAGCTATCCAGCCGGTCCAGTGCGTCGGTGAACAAGCCGATGATGTCGTTGGAGGCGTTGGTGAAGTGGTACCGCGGGTACTCGCAGTACCGCTCGCCGCCGCCTGGGAGAGTGCGTTCGATGCGGTCGACCACCCGGCATCCGTCGCCGAGGTAGAGGCCCAGCAGGTAGCCGTAGGTATCCATCCGCTTGGGCATGCCGGGTATGGGTTCGCATCGAGGGCACAGGTCGGTGCCCGCGTACTTGTCAACGAGTGAACGGTCGAGGGCTCAGCTCCGGAGCGTGGACCGATTGATCCCCATCCGACGGCTGACTTCCGCGTAGGAGACCCCGGAGTCGATCAGAGAGGTAGCTTCGCGCCTGACATGCGGTGAGTACATGGAGTGCATGTTTGCTCACGCATCCGACATTTGCGGGGCAGAGGGTCTCTGAACAGCAAAAAAGCCACCCGCTCTCGGCGAGTGGCTGATTTCGGTGCCCCGAGTGGGATTCGAACCCACACTGTGCGCCTTTTGAGGGCGCCTTCTCTGCCGTTGGAATATCGGGGCATTCTTGCTCAAGTCGGACATCTTGCCTGGCATCCAACCTGGCCGGGCCGGCGACACTCAGTCAACAGTGAAGTCACGATTGACCTGCATTGCCGGGGCCGACGCACAGCATACTAGCTGATCTCTGTAACCTCGTGTACGTGACGAGGACGCAGAGCCGTGTGGTGATCGCGGAAGACGAGGCCCTGATCCGCCTGGATCTCAAGGAGATGCTCGAGGAGGACGGTTACACCGTCGTCGGGGAGGCCGGCGACGGGGAGGCCGCTATCCGGCTTGCCCAGGAGCTGAAGCCGGACCTGGTGATCACCGACATCAAGATGCCGGTGCTCGACGGACTCTCCGCCGCTGAGCGCATCGCCGGGGAGCGCATCGCCCCGGTGGTGATCCTGACTGCCTTCTCCCAGCGGGAGCTGGTCGAGCGGGCGCGCGAAGCGGGGGCCATGGCCTACCTGGTCAAGCCCTTCAGTAAGTCGGACCTGGTTCCGGCGATCGAGATGGCTACCTCCCGCTACGCCGAACTGGCGGCGCTGGAGGCGGAGGTCAGCAGCCTCCAGGACCGTCTCGAGACGCGCAAGCTCGTGGAGCAGGCCAAAGGGCTGCTGCAGAGCCGCCACGGGATGAGTGAGCCCGAGGCGTTCAGGTGGATCCAGAAGAACTCCATGGACCGTCGGCTGACCATGCGCAAGGTCGCCGAGACGGTCGTCGAGACGTTGGGGGGACAGCAGGCCTGACCGGCCGACCCCCGTTGTGCTGATGCAGGGGCCGCACCCGACCGGGTGCGGCCCCTGCTGGTTCTTGCGGTGTCGTCATTCGCGCACGAACAGTGAGGATGATGCACAGATCGGCTGATCCTAGGGCCCGATTGTTAGACAAACGTTCAGGGTCAACACGGATCATGTACCGGTTTGATCTCGCTAGCGCACAATGGGGTGACGGTTGGATCACGTGGCTTAAGTGGTGCTGAATGACCAGCCTAAATCGGGCTAAACTCACCGCACCGAACAGCTAATGGACAGCGGGCCCCGAATGCCTGTCATCCGGGTCCCGCCAACCTCAGATGCGCAAGGAGCGCGCGTGCGCACACGCCTCGTGACCGTGTTGCTCGCCCTGATCACCGCATTCCTGGTGATCCCCGGGGCAGTGGCGACGGCAGACGAACAGGGCGGTGAGTCGCTGCACGGTCAGATCGGTCAGCCGGACGACCGGGATCAGGGTGTCGAAGGCATCCAGATCACGGTCTTCGAGGGTGATGACGAGATCGATGCGGTGGAAACCGACTCTGATGGAAATTGGGAAGTGGAGTTGCCCGGACCGGGTGACTACCGCGTAGTGGTGGACCAGGAGTCCGTCCCCAGCGAGTTCGCCGTACGTGAGACGGAGCTCCTCGCCGACGGTGAGGCAGAGATCGAGGTCGGCACCGACGAACAGCGGCCCCTCATCATCGCTTTGGAGGACCCGGCCGAGCCGGACGACGCCGTTGAGGACGAGGCCTCACCGGACGACGAGGCCGTGGAGGACGAGGACGACGGCTCGCCCGCAGACGAGGGGGTCGAGGTCGAGGGTGTCACCGGCGGCTTCGGTGAGCGCTTCGTGCAGCTCACCGCAGCGGGTCTCCTGTTCGGCCTGGTCATCGCGATCTCCGCGATCGGTCTCTCTCTGATCTTCGGTACTACGCAGGTCATCAACTTCTCGCACGGTGACATGGTCACCTTCGGCGCGATGATGGCGCTGCTGTTCAGTACCGGCGCCGCGGGGATGGGTAACTCCCTGCTGGCGATCTTCGCCGGTTTGGGGATCGCGGTCCTGTTGGGTGCCTTCCTGGAGGGCAAGCTCAACCGGACGACGCTGATCATCCTGCAGTGGTCGTCGATCTTCGGCGGTATCGCCTTGGCGACGCTGATGGGCGTGCTCGGTGACGACATCGGTTGGCGGGTGCCGCTGTGGGCGGCGGCCGGTATCGCGGTGGTCATGGGTGCGGTCCTGGGCGGCACGATGGAGCGCTACCTGTGGCGTCCGCTGCGGAGGCGGAACGTCGCGCTGATCCAGATGTTCATCGTCTCGATCGGTCTGGCGCTGGTGCTGCGGCACGTGCTCCTGGTGCTCTTCGGGGCGAACCGGACGCGGTACGCGGGTTACCAGGTGCAGGACCTGGTGCACATCGGTCCGGTGTCGATGCCGCCGCGCGACCTGGTGATCATGGCGGTGGCGACGGCGGTCCTGGTGCTGGTCGCGTGCCTGCTGCAGTTCACCCGCATCGGTAAGGCGATGCGCGCGGTCTCGGACAACCGGGACCTGGCGGAGTCGTCGGGTATCGACGTGGACCGGGTAACGCTGTACGTGTGGTTCCTCGGCGGCGGTCTCGCGTCGCTGGGTGGTGTGCTCTTCGGCCTGAACCAGGTCGTGGACTACGAGATGGGCTTCCGTCTGCTGCTGCTCATGTTCGCCGCGGTGATCCTCGGCGGTCTGGGTACGGCCTACGGAGCGATGGTCGGCGGTATCGCCGTCGGCCTGGTGGCGATGCTGTCCACCCTGTGGTTCCCCACACAGCTCATGGAAGCGTGGGCTCTGGCCCTGATGATCCTCATGCTGCTGGTCAGGCCCCAGGGTCTGCTCGGTCGGCGCGAGCGGGTCGGCTAGGAGAGGTAGAAGATGGATATTTTCACGATCCTCGCCGAGGCCTCCAGATCCGCGGTGGGGCCGGTCGCCGCGGTGTACGCGTTGGCGGCCATCGGCCTGAACCTGCATTTCGGTTACACGGGCCTGCTGAACTTCGGTCAGGTCGGTTTCATGCTGGTGGGCGCCTACGGCGTGGGTATCAGCGTCGCGGTGTTCGATCTGCCGCTGGTGGTCGGGTTCCTGGTGGGGCTGGCCTCGGCGGTGGTGTTGGCGCTGCTGTTGGGTATTCCGACGCTGAGGTTGCGTGCGGACTACCTGGCGATCACGACGATCGCCGCGGCCGAGGTGCTGCGGTTGGTGTACCGGGCCGGGTTCGCGGAGCCGCTGACCCAGGGTGTCTACGGGCTGCAGAACCTGACGGCGGAGTTCCGCACGTGGAACGTGCTGTTCGATCCGGGTGAGCGCTACGGCGTCGGTGTGTTCACGTTCAGTGGCAACCACATGTGGCTGATGACGGTGACGTGGGGTCTGGTGGCGCTGGCGGCGCTGCTGACTTGGGCGTTGATCCACAGCCCGTGGGGGCGCGTCATCAAGGGCATCCGTGAGGACGAGGAGGCGGTTCGCAGCCTCGGTAAGAACGTGTTCGCCTACAAGATGCAGGTGCTGGTGCTGGGTGGCCTGTTCGGTGCGCTGGCGGGTTGCATGCTGGCGCTCCACCAGGGTGCGATCCAGCCGGACCAGTTCAAGCCACAGGTGACGTTCTTCCTGTGGGTGATCCTGCTGCTGGGCGGGGCTGGTCGTGTGGTCGGTCCGATCCTGGGTTCGATGGCGTTCTGGTTCCTGATGCAGTTCACGGACGGGATGCTGCGGGGTATGGGCCGTGAGGGCTACCTGCCGTTCCTGTCGGGTCCCGACTACGGTGCGATCCAGTTGGCGTTCGTCGGTCTGATGCTGGTGCTGTTGATCGTCTTCCGGCCGCAGGGCCTCATCGGTGACCGCAAGGAGATGATGATCAATGTCAAGTGACGAGGTGAACGCCTCCGCGGGTGCGGCAGCCGAGGTCGACCGGATGGCGGGTGCCGTTCCGGAGCCGGGTTCGGTGAAGTCGGATCCGATCCTGGTGGCCGATGGTGTGAAGCGTTCGTTCGGTGGTCTGACCGCCGTGGACGTGGGGCACCTGGAGGTACAGCGGGGGACGATCACGGCGCTGATCGGTCCGAACGGAGCCGGTAAGTCGACGCTGTTCAACCTGTTGACCGGTTTCGACCGGGTCGACGGCGGCAACTGGTCGTTCGAGGGCCGGCGGATCAACGGTCGCCGCGGCCACCAGGTGGCGCGGGCCGGGATGGTGCGGACCTTTCAGCTGACCAAGGCGCTGACGCGGATGACGGTGCTCGACAACATGTTGTTGGGTGCTCCCGGTCAGCTGGGTGAGCGGATGGCCGGAGCGTTCCTGCGGCCTGCGTGGCGTGGTCAGGAGAAGGCGAACACCGCGAAGGCGCTGGAGTTGCTTGAGCGGTTCAGGCTGATCGACAAGCGCCAGGACATGGCGGGTTCGTTGTCGGGTGGTCAGCGCAAGCTGTTGGAGATGGCTCGTGCGCTGATGACCGATCCGAGCATGATCATGCTGGACGAGCCGATGGCGGGTGTGAACCCGGCGTTGGTGCAGTCGTTGTTGCACCACATCACGTCGTTGCGTGATGAGGGTAAGACGGTCCTGTTCGTCGAGCACGACATGGACGTGATCATGGGGATCAGTGACTGGATCGTCGTGTTGGCGCAGGGGCAGGTCATCGCGGAGGGTAGTCCTTCGGACATCCGGTCCAACCAGCAGGTGATCGACGCCTACCTGGGTGTCGAGGAGGACGAGGTCGAGGCCCAGGGGAGTGCTGATGACTGAGAACGGGGACGTACGCCCGGAGCCCGAGGTTCTGCCGGAGGAGGCCGAAGAGGCCGTTGTCGTCCAGGAGCACCGCGAGGAGATCCTGGAGCAGGCTCGGGCCGAGGCCGTGGAAGTGGGTGGTCCGGAGGACTATCTGCTGTTGGCCAAGGACATCGTCGCGGGTTATGTGCCGGGCGTGAACATCCTGAACGGGTGCACGCTGACGCTCACCGAGGGTGAGGTCGTGGCGATCATCGGCCCGAACGGTGCCGGCAAGTCGACGCTGATCAAGGCGATCTTCGGGCTGATTCCGGTGCGTGACGGTGCTCTGACGCTGCGGGGCTCGAGTATTTCCGGGTTGGCCGCGCACACGCTGGTGGAGCGCGGTGTGGGTTATGTTCCGCAGACGCGTAACGTGTTCCCGTCGTTGACGATCGAGGAGAACCTCCAGATGGGGGCGTTCCTTCGGCCGAAGGCGTTCCATGAGCAGTTCTCGGTGGTCGCGGACCTGTTCCCCATGCTGGGTAAGCGGCGCCGCGCGAAGGCCGGTTCGCTGTCCGGCGGTGAACGCCAGATGGTGGCCATGGGCCGTGCGCTCATGATGAACCCGTCGGTGCTGTTGCTGGACGAGCCGACCGCGGGCCTGTCGCCGATGTTCCAGGCGGAGGTCTTCCAGCGCGTGAAGGAAGTCAACGCAACGGGTGTTTCCGTGGTGATGGTGGAGCAGAACGCGCGCCGTTGCCTCCAGATCTGCGACCGCGGTTATGTGCTGGATCAGGGCCGCAACGCCTACTCGGGTTCGGGCCAGGACCTGTTGAATGACCCGAACGTGATCGAGCTGTACCTGGGAACCCTCGCCAAGGGCTAACCCGGCTAGGGGTGTTTATCGCCTGCCGCGGGTATGTTGAGCGCCCCTTGTAAGCGTGAGAAGGGGCGGATCTCAATATGGGATCCGCCCCCTTTCTTTGTTTTCTGGCTCCTGTGGTCCTGTTTTTGGGCCTTTTGGTTGGGCTGTCCTTTGTCGCCTAGGGTTCCCTCCTTTCCCGCCGCCCGATTGTGGCCGTCTCCGCTGCGCGCGTCAAGGTCGTCGCCATCGAGCGCTTCGCGCGTCAACGGCGCTCCACCTTGACCCGCTCCGCTACGACGGCGGGTTGGCGGCTATCGGGAAAGGGGGACGCGTGGTCGAGGCCTGTGGCGAATTCGGGCTCCGCCCGAAAACTGATTCTGTCGGCCTGGCGGCCGATGCCTGCCACTCCGCCGGAGCGTTGGCGGGTCGGGTGTCACGGCTGGTCATGGTGGGCGGCGTACCCCGGCGGCGGGGCCTGGCGGCCGGGTGGTCCACTGCGCCGGAGTCGACCGGTTTCGGGTGTCGCGGCTGGTCACTGTGCGCGGCGAAAACCCCGATGATCTTGCTCCTGTCTCCACCCTCGGCCGTCGAGAATGGCGACAGGAGCAAGATCATTCCCATTCGGGTGCGCATATGACCGCTTTG